>CAYFKI010000155.1:577-3897 GCA_964343525.1 uncultured Cyanobium sp. | reverse complement strand
GCAAGGACTGGGATGAAATCAGCCGCCAGAGCTACACCCTGGGCGATGTGGGTGGGTGGTCGACATCGAGCGGCACCGTGGAAATTCCCCGCGCTGCCTTCCGGATCTACGGCAGTCGCACCGACTGGCTGGCTTGCACCGTGGCCCACGAACTGGCCCACATCAACCGGCAGCATGTGTTTCAGGCCAGCTACTACGCCAACAACACCATCCGCAGCCAGCCCTCCAAGGAGCAAGAAAAGCTGAATTACGCCAAGTCGCGGCAGCAGGAGCTGGAAGCGGATCGGGATGCGGCGGTGATGCTGGCCCGCGCTGGCTACCGCGGCAGGGTTTGCCTCAACGACCTTGTCTTCATCCACCAATCCAGTGGCGATGGCAGCGCCACCGAGACCGATTCCACCCATCCGGGCTACAACGACCGCACCAAGGCGATGGCCACCTATTACGCGGAGCTAGAAGCCCATCCCCCGAGCAAAACCAAGGGAACCCAGGGGCATTTTTCCTACAACGCCGCCGACAACTTGCTGCGCTTCATCCCAAACGGGCCGGATCGGGCCCTTCCGTAGGCTTTCAGCATTGCGCCATGGGTTCATGAACGATCCCACCCCCCAAACCCTTCCGATCGCCGAGCAGATCGGCCGGCTGATCCCCCTGGTCAACGAGAGTCCCACCCAGATCAGGCGCCCCGAGCACGAACCGGCCAGCACGAACCTGGCCAGCCACCTCACCTGGGACCCCGACGGGGAGCTGAAGATCGACTGAACCGGGCGACCGACAAGCGCCTCGGCGCTAGGAGCGGCCCGAGCGCTGCCCGCTACGCGCAGCAGATACACGCCGCAACACTCCTTCATCCCCTGTTACATTGGTTGCAACCTTTCGTCACCTGACCAATGGCTGACAACGCTTCCCGCTTCGGCTTCGTGGCTTTCGCTGAAACCTGGAATGGCCGTCTGGCCATGCTGGGCTTCGTGATCGGCCTCGGCACCGAGCTGCTCACCGGCCAAGGCATCCTGAGCCAAGTGGGCCTGGGCTGATCGCCCTGGGCTGGCACAGTCCGGCCCAAACCCAAAACACATGGAGCCCTCTGGAAACCCAGGGGGCTTTTTTGTTGCCTTGCGCAGGGTGCTGAGGCCGAGATTCAGTCACTCCGCGAAAGTTGAGGCCTTGACCACGCGGTAGCTGAGTTTCAGAAGGCCCTTACCGCTTGTTTTTGACTGACACCTGGCAGCCGCGGCATCAGACAGCCAGCTCCAAGGTCTGCACGGTTTTGACACCAGCCTCTTCCGCTTCCACCTCAAGCCAAAGCTGAATCGCCTCACGGATGTTCAGCAAGGCCTCATCTCGCGTATCGCCCTGGGAATGACACCCCGGAAGATCGAGGCAGCTCACGGACCATCCCTCGTCGGTCTCGAGAAGACGTATGCGGTACGTCATCTAAGGCCCAGCAGTGACTGAGCCTGTCGACGACCGCCGTCAACCAGCCCAACTGCTTAGGCCCTAAAAAATGGGTCGTCTGAGATTCGAACTCAGGACCAATCGGTTAAAAGCCGAGTGCTCTACCGCTGAGCTAACGACCCGCCTGCAGACCTGGCGCGAGGCCCGGCTTCAGGTGGTGGCCCTTGCGGGCACCGGTTGAACGTATCACCCGGGGGGGCCAGGCTCCAACCGGTTCCACAATGGCCCTCGTCCCCACTGCCGCGTCCCGCCATGGGTGAGTTCCCCTGGCCTGAACCCCAGATCCACCCCGATGCCTGGGTGGCCGAGTCGGCCGTGGTGATTGGCGATGTGCACCTGGCGGCTGGGGCCAGCCTGTGGCCCACGGCCGTGGCCCGCGGCGACCTCAGCACCATCCGCGTGGGCGAAGGATCGAATGTGCAGGATGGCGCCATCCTGCATGGCGATCCAAACGAGCCGGTGCTGATTGGATCCGATGTGACCATCGGCCACCGGGCCGTGGTGCATGGCGCCGAACTCCAGGACGGCTGCCTGATCGGCATCGGCGCCGTGGTGCTCAATGGCGTGACCGTGGGGGCCGGAGCCCTGGTGGCAGCGGGATCGGTGGTCACCAAGGATGTGCCGGCCGGAGCCCTGGTGATGGGCGCCCCCGCCGCCGTGAAGCGCCAGCTCAGCCCAGAGGCCCAACGAGAGCAGCGGCAGCACGCCCAGCGCTACCGCCAGCTGGCCATGGCCCATGCCGGCCGCCACCACGCAGGTATCTAATCGCTGCGAGAAGGGGCCAACCCGTCTCGAAACGGCTGGGGTGTCCGTAAGATCGCCCCATCTTTTGTTCCCTGCCTTCCATGGACGCACGGCTGGTGCTGGTTGCCACTCCGATCCTGCTTGCTGCCGGTTGGGCCGTGTTCCACATCGGTCGTGCCGCCGTGGGCCAGCTGCAACTGATGATCAAACGCGCCCGCGCCTGATCTCTCGTTGGCCTGGAACGGCTCGAAGCGTGCCCTGCTGCGGCGAACGCTGCGGCAGGCCTTAACACCCTGGGCCCCAGCACAGTGGCGAACGGCCGGATGGCTGCAGCCGCCTGAATTGTTGGTCATTGGGGCTGGCCTCGCTGGCACAGAAGCCGCCTGGCAAATCGCCCAAGCCGGCCTAAAGGTGCGGCTGGTGGAAATGCGCCCCGTGCGGCGCTCCCCCGCCCACCACAGTTCTGAATTCGCCGAGCTGGTGTGCAGCAACAGCTTTGGCGCCCTCTCCAGCGACCGGGCTGCCGGGCTCCTGCAGGAAGAGCTGCGGCGGCTGGGCTCGCTGGTGATCCAAACCGCGGATCACCACGCCGTGCCCGCAGGCGGAGCCCTGGCGGTGGACCGGGGCCGCTACAGCGCGGCGCTCACAGAGGCGCTGGAAAACCACCCCCTGGTCACGGTGGAGCGGCGGGAGCAGGCCTGCCTGCCCTCCCCGGATCAGATCACAGTGCTGGCCACCGGGCCCCTCACCTCCGACGAACTCGCGGACGACCTGCGCCGCTTCACCGGCCGCTCCGACTGCCACTTTTTCGATGCGGCCAGCCCGATTGTGGAGGGCGACAGTATTGATCTCACCAAGGCCTTTCGGGCCAGTCGCTACGACAAAGGCGACGCCGACTACATCAACTGCCCGATGGACAAGGAGCAATTCCTGGCCTTCCGCCAGGCCCTGCTCCAGGCCGAACAGGCCCAACTCAAAGATTTCGAAGCCGAAAGCGCCAACTTTTTCGAAGGCTGCCTCCCGATCGAGGAACTAGCCCGCCGCGGCGAAGACACCATGCGCTACGGCCCCTTGAAACCCATTGGGTTGTGGGATCCCCGTTGGGGTGATGTGAACGATGC
>CAYFKI010000155.1:0-567 GCA_964343525.1 uncultured Cyanobium sp. | reverse complement strand
CGCGCCTATGCGGTGGTGCAGCTACGCCAAGAAGACAAGGATGGCCGCCTCTGGAACCTGGTGGGCTTCCAGACCAACCTCAAATGGGGCGAACAACAGCGCGTGCTGCGCCTCATCCCGGGGCTCGAGCAGGCCGAATTCGTGCGGTTTGGGGTGATGCACCGCAACACCTTCCTGGAATCGCCCCAGCTGCTGCAGCCCACGCTCCAGTTCCGCCGCCGCCCCAGGCTGCTGGCCGCCGGCCAAATCACCGGCACCGAGGGCTATGCGGCCGCCGTGGCCGGTGGCTGGCTTGCCGGCACCAACGCCCGCCTGGCCCTGGGCCAGCAACCGCTCAGCCTGCCCGCCACAACCATGATCGGGGCCCTCACCCACTTCATCGCCGAAGCCCCCAGTGGCCAAAAATCGGGCAAGGGAGCTGGCAAGGGGGGCGGCTTCCAGCCCATGCCCCCCAATTTCGGGCTGATGCCAGCCTTGCCCGAGCGCATTCGCGACAAGCGCCGCCGCTATGGCGCCTACCGGGATCGGGCCCTGGCGGATCTCGCGCCCTATGTGGCCTCCTAGGGT
>CAYFKI010000154.1:0-3951 GCA_964343525.1 uncultured Cyanobium sp. | reverse complement strand
CTGCTCGGCATTGCCACCCTCGAGAGGATGTGATGGCCATCCCGAGTGATCCCACGCCTTTGACCGTCCCCCCGGCCCGTCCTGAGGTGGAGAGCCTCAAGGCCTACAGCGCGCCGTTGGAAGGGCGCAGGGGATTGCTGCGGCTGGATTTCAACGAGAACACCGTGGGTCCCAGCCCCCGGGTGGTGGAGGCGATCCGCGCGATCCCAACCGACCATTTCGCCATCTATCCCGAATACGACGGCCTGCGGGAAGCGGTGGTCGCCAACCTGGTTGATCGCGAGGGGGGGCGGCCAGGGCTGGCGCACCCCCTGGGCCCCGAGCAGATCGGGTTGTTCAACGGCGTGGACGCGGCGATCCACGCCCTCTTCCATGCCTACGGCGATCGGGGTGACACCCTGCTCACCACCAGCCCCACCTTTGGCTACTACACCCCCTGCGCCCAGATGCAGGGCATGGCGATCACGGCGATCCCCTACGAGGGAGCCGATTTCGCTTTCCCGTTGGAGGCGGTGCGCGCTGCCCTAAGCCACGGCCCGCGGATCCTGCTTCTCTGCAATCCCAACAACCCCACCGGCACCCGCCTGGCACCCGAACCGATCCTGGAGCTGGCGGCCAGCGCACCCCAAACCCTGGTGGTGGTGGATGAGCTCTATGAGGCGTTCACCGGCGACAGCGTGCTGCCGCTGGCGGACTTTGCCGCCACACCCAATCTGGTGGTGTTGCGCTCCCTGGCGAAAACCGCTGGCTTGGCGGGTCTGCGCATTGGTTTTGCCATTGGCTCGGCGCCCGTGGTGGACCGCATCAGCCGGGTCACCGGCCCCTACGACATCAACAGCTTTGCGGTGACGGCCGCTTTAGCGGCCTTGGCTGATCAGGCCTATGTGGATGGCTACGTGGCCCAGGTGCGGCAGGCCCGCGACTGGTTGGTGCAGCAGTTGGTGGCTGCAGGGGTCAAGCACCACGCCGCCGGCGGTAATTACCTGTTGATTTGGCCCAACCAAGACCCTGCCCTGGTGGAAGCTCAGCTGCGCCAGGCGGGGATTCTGGTGCGCTCGATGGCCGGCAAACCCCTGATCGATGGCTCCCTCCGGGTGAGCCTGGGCACCCTGGAGCAGATGCAGCGCTTCTGGGCCGCTTACGCCGTGATCGAGGGACTAGCAGCTTCCTCTTCCTGACCAGCTGCGACGGCTTGTTGTTTGGGCGCGCGGCTGCGGCCGGTTCGGGCGCTGATGGCCCGGCTGCGTTCCTGGTAGCGGTGCACGATCGGACGACGCTCGGCCTCATAGGCGGCTAGGGCCTGCGTTGGATCGCTCCTCTGGGCCAGGTGGCGGGCCAGGCTCACGGCATCTTCGAGGCCTGCCGTCATGCCTCGGGCTTGGGAAGAACTCATGGCGTGGCCGGCGTCGCCGATCAGCCCTACGCGGCCGGCCACCAGATGCGGCAAGGGTTCGATGTCGAACGACCAGTTGGCCACCACCTGTTCGGGGGGCGTGGCGCGGATCAGGGCGGCCAGAGTCGCCGGAATCTTTGCCAGGGCCTGCTCTGGCACCGGTTCCTGCAGCAGCTGGCGCTGCTCGGCCCGGTTGGAGGGCAAGGGTTCCTCCTGGAAGAAGCCCCAGTGGGTGATCGAGGTCTGGTCCTGGCTGGTGGCATCGGGCCCTAGGTCGAAGGCGTTGGCGTAAACGCCTCGGCCGCGGGCCACCACCAGGAAATCGCCTGGTTCGAGCACCTGGCCATCGGCAGCGATTCCCCGCCAGACACGATCACCGAGGTAATGGAGGCGGCGCTGGGGCGCCAGTAGCGGCGCCACTTGGGAAAAAATGCCATCGGCACCGATCAGCAGATCACCTTGCCAGCGCTTGCCGTTGCTGAAGCTCGCTGTGACGCTGGCGCCATCTTGGTGCCAGTGCTGCAGGGCGGCTCCACCCTGGAAGCTGGTGGGATCAACCTGGCGCCAAAGCACCTCCAGGATCGCCTGGCGGCGAATCAGCAGCGACGGCAGATCGCCGGACTCTCGCTCGGCCGGACTCGTCTCGATCAAGTCGCCGCGCAGGTTGCGGATCACGAACCGCTCCACCGGTCGACCGGCGGCCAGGAGTTCATCGAGCAGGCCGGGAATTGCAGCGGCGGCGACCGCTTCCACCCCCGAGCGCACCAGCAAAATGCCGCAGCCTTCGCTCCGCCGTTGCGGTGAACGCTCGAATAGCTCGACCCGATGGCCTTGCCGTTGCAGCAGCAGGGTGAGCAGGAGGCCGGAGCTGCCAGCCCCCACCACGCCGATGCGTAGCGGGGTGGCCGGGAGAGGGCGATCGGCGCTCAAGACTGGCCTGCCGGGGGAAACGACCCTAGGCAGGAGGGTGGGGTGTCGCTGTGCCTGCCGACACGGCGGGCCCTAACGCATCACATCAATGACCATCGTGTCGCTGAGCTTGCCGGGCAGGCTGATCTGGGCGCCGGTGCGTTTCACAGTTGTGCCAGCCATCGCTTTGAGGAAGGGCTCCACGCTGGTTTGATCGCAATCTTTGGGGGTTTTCCCGCTCACGTATTGCACCGGAATCACGAGCCGGGGCTGGAGATCGCGCACCACTTCGGCCGCTTCGGCGCCGTCGTACACCTTGCCGCCCCCACCCACGCCAATGATCAACACATCGGGGCGGCCGAGCATGACGCGGTCGGAGGGACTGAGCCGGGCCGCCGTGCCGCCGAGATGGGCGAAATCAAGCCCGCCCTGCTTCCAGCGCCACAGGGTGGCCTGGCCAAAGCGGCGCCCGCCCACGCGGTCGTGGGCGCCGGAGATGCCATCCACCTTCAGGCCAGCAATCTTGTAGGAGCCAGGCTTTACCAGCAATTTGCCGCTGGCCACATTGGCGCCCTCATCCAGCAGGGTGCTGCTGGCCAGGATCACATTGGCGCTCACCCGCGGTTCGCTAAGGCCCGCCGCACAGGCCACGGCCTTGAAGGGATTCACCAGCACGCTGGCACCCCCGCCTTGGATCAGCAGGGCGCTGTGGCCGTAGCTGGTGATGCTCACCCCACTGCCACCGGCTGCCCTGGCGGGGCCAGCGATGGCAGCTGGATGGAGGCTGCAGGCCATGGCCAGGGTGCTCAGGGCCAACGATCCCCGCACCAGCAGGGCGGACAGGCCTTGGGTGGCGGGTTGGGCCATGGCGATGAGCGGCCGCTGGGGGCTCAAAAGATGGCGCGAAACTAGCAGCGCCTTCTGGTTTTGCTCGGCTGGATCAGGTGCTGGCTTGGCGCAGAAAGTTGGCCAGCAGCTGGTGGCCGTCCTGGGTGAGCACGCTTTCGGGGTGGAATTGCACCCCCTGCAGGTGCGGGTAGGCGCGATGGCGCAGGCCCATGATCGTGCCGTCTTCCAGCCAGGCCGTGATTTCCAGGCACTCCGGCAGGCTGGATCGCTCCGCAATCAGGCTGTGGTAGCGCGTAGCGGTGAGGGGACTGGGCAGCCCCTCAAACACCCCTTGGCCGTCGTGCAGCACCGGTGAGGTTTTGCCATGCATCAGCTGCTCGGCCCGCACCACCTTGCCGCCATAGACCTGGGCAATCGATTGGTGCCCCAGGCACACGCCCAGGGTGGGCACCGTGGGGCTCAGTTCGCGCAACACCTCCAGGCAGACCCCCGATTGATTCGGATCGCCAGGACCGGGGGAAATCAGGATCGCCGCCGGATTCAGCGCGCGGATCTGCTCGAGGTTGAGGGCGTCATTGCGCTCCACCCGTAAATCGGCCGCCAGGGGATGGTCGCTCGCCAGTTCCCCCAGGTACTGCACCAGGTTGAAGGTGAAGCTGTCGTAGTTGTCGAGAACCAGGAGCATGGGCGGTTAGAGGCCAAGCCGGGCCCAGAGGGCAGGCACCAACAGCAACAGGGCGATCATCAGCGACGACAAGGCCGCCACCAGCACGGCGGCGGCGGCACAGTCCTTGGCGATA
>CAYFKI010000153.1:0-3966 GCA_964343525.1 uncultured Cyanobium sp. | reverse complement strand
GAGCAGCACCATGGCCGCGATCTCGAGGCCTGGTTGCAGGAGCTGGGCGGCCGCCGCCGGCGCGGTTACGCCCGCTTCGGTTCAGGACGGCGCGCCACAGTGTGAGACGGCTTCAGCCGAGAACCCTTGGTTGAACCGTCTCAGCGCCTAGATTCCGCCGCTTAATGGCCGCCACCGTGCCCTCACCCGGGGGTCACGGTGGCGGGTTTGCATTCCCCTCGCTTGAGCGACGCCCTCCCGCTACCGCTGCAGCTCACCTGGCTGATTCCGGTGTATGGATTCAGCGGGATGCTCCTGTCGTTGCCGTGGGCCACGGGTTGGATCAAGCGCAATGGGCCGCGCCCTGCGGCCTACCTCAATCTTCTGGTGACCCTGCTGGCCGTGCTCCACGGCAGCGTGGTGATCCGCACGGTGGCTGAGATTGGTCCGCAGCATCTTGAGTTCGCCTGGTTCCAGGCTGCCGATCTCAACCTGCGCATCGGTTTCGACCTCTCCCTCACCAACCTCGCCGCACTCGAGCTGGTGACCACCATGAGCCTCGTGTGCCAGGTGTTTGCACTCGGCTACCTGGATAAGGAATGGTCGTTGGCGCGGTTCTATGCATTGGTGGGTTTTTTTGAAGGGGCCATGAGTGGCGTGGTGATGAGCAGCAATTTGTTCATCAGCTATTTCCTGCTCGAGATGCTCACCCTGTCCACCTATCTACTGGTGGGCTTTTGGTATGCCCAGCCCTTGGTGGTCACCGCCGCCCGAGATGCCTTCCTCACCAAGCGTGTGGGGGATGTGCTTCTGCTGATGGGTGTTGTGGGCCTTTCAGCCAAGGCGGGCTCCATGGAGTTCACCGATCTCTACGCCTGGGCTGGCCAGGCCACGGTCAGCCATGCCATCGGACCGCTGGGCGCCACCTTGCTCGGATTGGCCTTGATTGCGGGGCCGATGGGCAAGTGTGCGCAGTTTCCGATGCACCTCTGGCTCGATGAGGCGATGGAAGGCCCTAACCCTGCGTCGATCCTGCGCAACTCGGTGGTGGTCACGTGCGGCGCCATCGTGTTGCTCAAGCTGATGCCTGTGGTGGCCCTCTCACCCCTGGCCACCAGCGTGCTGCTGGCCGTGGGTTCGATCAGTGCCATCGGTGGAGCCCTGGTGGCACTGGCACAGGTGGATCTCAAGCGTGCCTTCAGCTACTCAACCACCTCGTATCTGGGGCTGGTGTTCATTGCCATTGCTCTCCAGAAACCCGGCATCGCCCTGCTGTTTCTGTTTGCCCACGGCCTGGCCCGCGCCCTGCAGTTCATGAGCGTGGGCAGCATTATCGCCACCACCAACTGTCAGGACCTGACCGAACTCGGTGGCCTCGGCAGCCGCATGCCGGCCACCGCCCTCGCGTTTGTGGTGGGCAGTGCTGGTCTGGTGGGCCTGCTGCCCCTGGGCTGCTTTTGGTGTTTCGGCCTGATGCTGCACAACCTGCTGGCCGATGCACCGCTGTTCGCCGCTGTCTTCCTGCTCACCAATCTGCTCACGGCCGCGAACGTGGTTCGCGTGTTTCGCTCGGTGTTCCTGGGCCCGGTGATGCCCAAGACCCGGCGGGCCCCCGAGGTGATCTGGCTGATGGCTCTGCCGATGGTGAGCCTGGCGGTGATCGTGCTGCTGCTCCCCTGGATCATGCAGCGCATTGATCCGGTTCCAGGCATCGCCGCCTTCCCGATTCCAGTGGCGGCCATGGTGGTGGCCAGCGGCGCGGCCGGTGTGCTGCTCGGTTCCCTGCTGCCACAGGATCGCTTCTGGTCGCGCTCCCGCCAGCCCACTCTTCGCGTGGTGCAGGATCTGCTCGCTTACGACTTCTACACCCCTGTGATCTACCGGGCCACCATCGTGCGCTTGGTGGCCGGTCTCGCCCAGGCCACCCGCTGGTTTGACGTCACCGTGGTGAAGGGCCTGGTGGACGGGCTCGGGCGCTTGTCGCTGGCCACCGCCGATGGCCTCAAGCTCAGCGTGAGCGGCCAGCTGCAGAGCTACGTGCTCACGTTGATCGTGGCGATCGTGCTGCTGCTGGCGGGCCTGCAGTGGATCCGCTTCGGCTTCTGAGGAGTGCGTTAAGACATGGTGCTCTCTTCTCTCCTGCTGATTCCCTTCCTCGGCAGCCTGGCCCTGCTGATCTGGCCAGGCTCCCCCAGCCCCCAGCGCCTGCGCCTGGGCAGCATCGCCATCCTCAGCATGCAGCTCTTGGTTTCGCTGCTGGCTCTTGCTGGCTTCAACACCCATCAGGGCGGCATGCAGCTGGTGGAGCAGCACAGCTGGCTGCCCTTGATCGGGCTCGACTACAGCCTGGGGGTGGACGGCCTCTCGCTGCCCCTGGTGTTGATCAACGCCGCCCTGAGCCTCGTGGCGGCCGTGATCACGCGCGATATCGACAAGCGGCCGCGCATTTACTTCGCCATGCTGCTGTTGATCAGCGGCGCCGTGAATGGGGCGTTCCTGGCCCAGAACCTGCTGTTGTTCTTCCTCTTCTATGAGTTGGAGTTGATCCCGCTCTGGCTGTTGATCTCGGTGTGGGGTGGTGTGAACCGCACCTACGCGGCCACCAAGTTCCTGATCTTCACGGCCATTTCCGGCATGTTGATCCTGGGTGCCTTCCTGGGGCTGGCCCTGCTCACCGGCACTGTGGATTTCAGCCTTACGCCGGTGCTGAGTGAACGCTTGTCGATGGGGTCACAGCTGCTCCTGCTTGGAGCCTTGCTGATCGGTTTCGGCATCAAGATCCCCTTGGTGCCCCTGCACAACTGGCTTCCCGATGCCCACACCCAGGCCTCCACGCCGGTGTCGGTTTTGCTGGCCGGCGTGCTGCTCAAGCTCGGCACCTATGGCCTGCTGCGTTTCGGCCTCGGGCTGTTCCCGGAGGCCTGGGCCAGGCTTGCACCCGCTCTCGCGATCTGGGCGGCCATCTCGGTGCTCTACGGCTCCCTGGCTGCCATTGCCCAGACGGATATGAAACGGATGGTGGCCTACAGCTCCGTTGGTCATATGGGGTATGTGCTGCTCGCCGCCGCCGCAAATACCCCGGTGAGCCTGCTCGGTGCCGTGTTCCAGATGGTGAGCCACGGCCTGATTTCGGCCCTGCTGTTCCTGCTGGTGGGCATCGTGTATCGCAAAACCGGCACCCGGGATCTGGAGGTGTTGCGCGGCCTGCTCAACCCTGAGAAGGGTCTGCCCCTCACCGGTTCGCTGATGATCGTGGGTGTGATGGCCAGCGCGGGCCTGCCCGGTATGGCGGGATTCATCTCCGAGTTTCTGGTGTTCCGCGGCAGCATCAACGCCTTCCCCCTGGCCACCCTGCTCTCGATGGTGGGATCCGGTCTTACCGCGGTGTATTTCCTGTTGCTGGTGAATCGCGCCTTCTTTGGCCGCCTGGCGATCACACCGCCCAGTGGTGAGCCGTTGATCGATGGTCGTCAGGATGTGCGGCTGGCTCCCGTGGCTCCGCGGGAAACCATCCCGGCGATCACGCTCGTGGCTGGTGTTCTCGCTCTGGGCCTGGCCCCTTCCGGTCTCAGCCGCATCAGCGAGGTGGCCACCACCGCCATGAGTGCCATGGCCCAGGGGGTGAACTGAAATGCCGGTGATTCCCGCCCTGCTGGTGCACGCCGATCCCTCCCTCAGCCGCGAGGAGGTGCAGGCCCGCTTGCTCGCCGGCCAAACCCTGCTCACCGATACGCCCGATCACCTGCTGGAGGTGGTGGCTGTGCTGGAGAGTTACGGCGAGGTGTTGGATGCCTACAGCAAGAACCTGATCTATCAGGCGGAGCATCAGTTTCTGAACCCGCTGCCGATTTTCAAGTATCTCGATGGTGATCTGAGCCCGGCGAAGATCTGGCGGCATCTCAATCACAACCGCATCAATTTCGAATACGCCGAATACTGCATGAAAGCCATGCTCTGGCATGGCACTGGCGGCCTCGATGCCTACCT
>CAYFKI010000152.1:3751-3970 GCA_964343525.1 uncultured Cyanobium sp. | reverse complement strand
GCCCTGGATTTGCGTTTGCTGCTGGCCTGCTCCGGTGGGGTGGGGCCAGGGTTGGAGCTCGCGCTGGGGCTGGAGCCGTTGCCGCTGCGGGCAAACACAATCCGGCCGGTGGGGTTTTGCAGGGCTCCGGTCACGGTCACCGGCAGGCGCTCGCCAATGCGCCCCTTGGCGCCCTCAACTACCACCATCGTGCCGTCGTCGAGGTAGCCCACGCCCTGG
>CAYFKI010000152.1:3512-3741 GCA_964343525.1 uncultured Cyanobium sp. | reverse complement strand
CTTGGAGAGTTGCTTCACGGATTTGCTGGTGTTCTCCGCCAGCATTTCCAGCATGGTGCGCTTGTTGTGCAGTACCTCCTGGGCGCGGATCTGGATATCGGTGGCCTGGCCGCGGGCGCCACTGCGGGGTTGGTGCAGCACGATCGAGGCATGGGGCAGGGCGGCACGCTGCCCCTTGGTGCCGGCCGAAAGGATCATGGCGGCGGTGCCCATGGCCTGGCCGATGCAG
>CAYFKI010000152.1:3135-3462 GCA_964343525.1 uncultured Cyanobium sp. | reverse complement strand
ACATCGAGGCCCATCTGCCGCTTGGCATCGTCATCGCTGAACAGGGGCAAGCCCAGGTAGACGATCCGCTCCTTCAGCAGCAGACTCGGCAGATCCGGGGGCGGGGTGCGCAGAACGGCGGAATCGCCGTAATAGGGAGCTGACGCCGTCATCCGCGCACCACAACTGGCCTGTGCGCGGAGCCTAGCCGGGGCTGCCGGCCTCCGGCTTGGGGGACGGGGGCTTGGCCCTGGATTTGCGTTTGCTGCTGGCCTGCTCCGGCGGGGTGGGGCCAGGGTTGGAGCTCGCGCTGGGGCTTGGGCTGTTGCCGCTGCGGGCAAACACAAT
>CAYFKI010000152.1:0-3125 GCA_964343525.1 uncultured Cyanobium sp. | reverse complement strand
GGCTGCACCTCGGGCCGCAGGGCGATCACCAGTTCGCTGAGGTTGAGCACCTTGAGGTCTTTCACCTCGGCCACCTTGGCCAGGTTGTAGTCGGCGGTGAGCAGGGTGCCGCCCGTGTCGGCGGTGAGTACCAGCAATTTGTCGTCCACGCCTTTGCCGTCGTAGCGGGTGGTGTTGACCACCAGCCTGCGGCCGAATTGCTCCCGAAGCTCGCTGAGCAACTTCAGGCCGCGGCGGCCCCGGCCCCGCTTCTCGGCATTGCCGGAATCGGCCAGGGCCTGCAGTTCGTCAATGACGCACTGGGCCACGATCACCTGGCCCTCCAGCAGCCCCGACTCGAGCAGGCCGCGGATGCGGCCGTCGATGATCACACTCGTATCGAGGATCTTGGCGCTGGCGGGTTGGAGCACCCCATCGGCCACCAACAGGGCTTCGGTGCTGCTCGGGTTGAACAGCCGCAGCAAGGTGCGGCCGTGCACCTCGGCCAGGTTGTACCCGGAGACGCCGAAAAAGACATTGCTCACCACCGCCGCCAGTGGTTTGACAAACACCACCTCCCAAGGGAGTGGCAGCAGCAGGATCGGAGCCAGCAGCAGGTTGGCCACCAGCAGGCCCAGGATCAGCCCCACCGCCCGGCTCACCAGCAGGTCGGTGGGCATGCTGCGCACCTGGCGCATCAGGGTTTGCCGCAGCTGGCGGAACACCAGCCCTGCCACCAGCCCCACACCGGCGCCCACGGCCCCCAGGATCCAGGTGAGCTGCTCGAGGTTGGGGATGCGAATCAGTTGCTGTTCCGGCAACAGATCCACCCCCAGCCAGCCCGCAGCGGCCCCGGAGATCACAAACAGGATCAGGATGAGGGAGTCCAGCATTCCTGGGGTGGGTGTCGTCCCAAGTGCTCAGCCCCGATTGCTCAGGCCTGATCGCTCAGATGGGCAGCATGCCTGATTGCGGCGCGTTTGGCTCGCGGGGATATCCGCCCAGGAGCGCCTACCTGCACGTGCCGTTTTGCCACCGGCGCTGCTTTTACTGCGATTTTCCGGTGGTGCCCCTGGGGGATCGGGCTGGAGGGGAGGCTTGGGCCCCTGGCTCGCGCTCGATTGCGGCCTACTTGGTGTTGTTGGAGCGCGAGATCGCCCTGGCCACCAGTGGTCCGCCCCTCTCCACCGTGTATGTGGGCGGGGGCACCCCCTCGCTGTTGACCCCCGAGCAGATCGGGGCCCTGCTGGCAGGCCTGCGGGCCAGGTTTGGCCTGGCGCCGGGGGCGGAGATCACCCTGGAGCTGGATCCGGCCAGCTTTGACCAGCAGCGGCTGCAGGGCTACCTGGAGGCCGGTGTGAATCGGGTGAGCCTCGGGGGGCAGAGCTTTGACGATCAGGTGCTGGAGGGGCTGGGCCGGCGCCATCGGCGGGCCGATTTGTTGGAGGCGGCCCATTGGTTGGCCCAGGCCTGCCGGAGTGGGGCCCTGGGCAGTTGGAGCCTGGATCTGATTCAGGGGTTACCGGCCTTGGGTGAGGGGGCTTCAGGTGAGGGGGATCCAGGCCATGGGCCCATGGCGGCTGATCAGGCCCTGGCCCATTGGCAGGGGCAGTTGCGGCAGGCCGTGGCCCTTCGGCCGCCCCATCTGTCGGTGTACGACCTCAGCATTGAGGAGGGCACGGTGTTTGCCCGCCGGCTGCAGCGCGGTGAGCTGGTGCTGCCCGATGGCGACCTGGGGGCCGATCTGCTCGAACTCAGCTGGCAGACGTTGGCCGCGGCGGGCTATGGCCACTACGAAATCTCCAACTTCGCCCTGCCTGGCCATGCCTCCCGCCATAACCGGGCCTACTGGAGCGGGGCGGGTTGGTGGGGGTTTGGCATGGGGGCCACCGCCGCCCCCTGGGGCGAGCGCATCGCCAGGCCCCGCACCCGCGAGGCCTATGCCGCCTGGTTGGCCGAGGCTTCTGAGCACCAGCCCCCAGCGCCCCCGCTCCCAGCGGCCCAACCCGGCCAAGGCATGCCCTTGGATGAGCGCTTGATGGTGGGCCTCCGGCGCCGGGAGGGGGTGGCCCTGGGGCGCCTGCTCTTTCAGCAGGGATGGGCCCAGCCGTCCGTGGCTGAGGCGGTCCAGCAGCTGCGCCAGCGCCTGGAGCCATGCCTGGCGGCGGGTTGGTTGGTGATCGAAGACGACCGCTGGCGCCTCAGTGATCCGGCGGGCCTCGCCCTCAGCAATGGGGTGTTGCGGGAGCTGCTGGCCTGGTGCCAGGAGCAGCCGGATGGTCTAGCCCCGCAATCCAGCGGCGCAGGGCTTCGGCCCCGAGCGCCCGGCCCTGGATCAGGGGAGGGCTGAAGGGCGGTTGACGGCTGGTGAGGCCGAGGAGGTCGGCGGTGACGCGCACCTGGCCGTCGCAGAGATCGCCGGCTCCGATGCCGATCACGGGGATGGTGAGGCTCTGCTGCAGCTCACCCGCCAGGGCCGCCGGAATGTGCTCCACCACCAGGGCAAAGCAGCCCACGTCCTGCAGCGCGAGCGCCTGGCGTTTGAGCGCTTCCTGGCTGGCCACGGTGTTGCCTTGGCGCCGGTAGCCCATCTGGTGCACCGATTGGGGCGTGAGGCCCACGTGCCCCATCACCGGGATGCCACTGCGCACAAGGCGATCGATCACCGCCAGGGTTTCGGGCTCGGCGCCTTCCAGCTTCACGGCGGCGGCTGGGGTTTCCTTCAGCACCCGGCCGGCTGCGGCCACCGCCTCATCGGGGCTGCACTGGTAGCTGAGAAAGGGCAGATCGCAGATCAAGAGCGGCTGTTGAGCCTGGGTTGCCCCGGCCATGCCCCGGCCTGCTGCGCGGCAATGGTGGAGCATCTCATCGAGGGTCACCGGCAGGGTGGTGCTGTGACCGAGCACCACCATCGCCAGCGAATCGCCCACAAGCACCGCATCGGCGCCCGCCTCGGTAACCAGGGCGGCAGAGAGGGCATCCCAGGCCGTCAGCACACTGATGGGCAGACCCGCCTGTTTGCGGCTCGCAAGATCAGCGGGGCGCAGGGGCACGGGCCGCGATGGAAAGGGAAGCCATTGCTAGCATCCGTCCGACTCGGACCCACGCGGCCCTGACGCCTAAACCTGGTCAGGACCGGAAGGGAG
>CAYFKI010000151.1:0-3991 GCA_964343525.1 uncultured Cyanobium sp. | reverse complement strand
ATGGGCTCCTGGGCTGCCGGGCGCCAAGGCCTCGCGGGCGTACACATCCGCATCCAGCACCGGCAGGCCGAGGCCGACAAGCCAATCGCCCACGCTGCTTTTACCGGTGGCAATCCCCCCGGTGAGCCCGATGCGGCGTTGGGGCCCCTGCCAGCGGCGCCTGGGCGGCGAGTTCATCGTTGGCGCTTGCCGCGACCGCAGGCCAATTTAGGAATGGAGCCAGGCCTTGTCTGATGTTTGATCCGGTCTACAGCAACAACTTCTGGCGCAGTCGGGCCGGCCGCTGGTGTGCCCGTTCGATCCTGATGCTCAATTTCGGCGTGTTGGGTTGGATGATCGCGGCCCATCCCAAGGGTCTGCTCTGGGCCCTGCTGCCATTGCCGTTGTTCGTGCGCTGGGGCCGGCTCCTTCGGCGCCCGAGCGATGCAGGATTGGAAGAGTCATTCGTGCCGCCGTGTCCCATCCCTGGTCCGTCATTGACGGTGGCATCACCGCCCCGCAGGGATTTCGAGCCTCCGCCATCACCGCCGGCCTGAAGGCCTCGGGCAAGCCCGATCTGTCTTTGGTGCTGGCCCCGGAAGGTGCCGTGTGCGCCGGCACCTTCACCACCTCGCTGGTGCGGGCCGCCTGCGTGGATCTCTGCGCTGAACGCCTCAGGGCGCGCTCTGGCCACGCCCGGGCGGTGCTCACCAACTCCGGTCAGGCCAATGCCTGCACGGGCGATCGGGGACTGATCGACAGCCTGCGGGCCACCCAGGCCCTGGCCGATCGCCTGGGGTTGGAAGCGGACGAGGTGTTGATCTGCTCCACCGGGGTGATCGGGGTGCCGATCCCGATGGACACCCTGCTGGCGGGGCTGGATCCGCTGGTGCAGGCCCTGAGCCCTGAAGGGGGAGCCGCGGCGGCCACGGCCATCCTCACCACCGATCTGATCGACAAGCAGATTTCCCTCCAAGCCGACCTGGGCGGGCGCCGGGTGCGGATCGGCGGCATGGCCAAGGGCTCCGGGATGATCCACCCGAACATGGCCACCATGCTCGGCTACGTCACCTGCGATGCGGGCGTGCCGGCCGATGTCTGGCAGGCGATGGTCCAGCGGGCGGTGCAGCGCTCGTTCAATGCGATCACGGTGGATGGCGACACCAGCACCAACGACTGTTTCCTGGCCTTTGCCGCCGGTGAGCCCCTGAGCCCGGAGCACTTCGATGCCTTGGAGGCTGGCCTCACGGCCGTGGCGATTCACCTGGCGCGCGCCATTGCCCGCGATGGCGAGGGCGCTACTTGTTTGATTGAGGTGCAGGTGGAGGGCACGGCCGGCGATGCCGACGCGATCGCGATTGCCCGCACGATCTGCGGCTCCTCCTTGGTAACCACCGCAATCCATGGCCGCGATCCCAACTGGGGTCGCATCGTGGCTGCGGCTGGGCGCGCTGGTGTGGACTTTGATCCGGACGCGGTGGCGCTGTGGCTGGGCGGCTTTCAGTTGATGGCAGGCGGCCAACCGTTGCCCTTTGATCGCGCCGCAGCCAGTGCCTACTTAAAGGAGCGCGAATCCGGCACCTACCTCCAAGACGACACCGTGTTCATTCGTCTGGTGGTGGGTGCTGGCCCAGGCCACGGCCGCGCCTGGGGCTGCGACCTCTCGGATCAATACATCCGCATCAACGCCGATTACACGACGTAGCCTCCAAGGCCATGGCCAAGTCCAAGCCCCGTTCCGCCAAGCGCCCTGGTGCCCCAGCGAAGGCAGGCGTGCAGGCGCCTGCAATCCCCCGCTCGCGCTGGCAAGGCCCGTTGGTGGTGGGCTTTTGCTTCGCCTTCGGCTATGGCATCACCCAGCGGTTGATGGCCCTGCGGCTGCCGGCCTTTGTGCAGCTCGGCCAGGGGTTTGAGTTGCGTTCCTTCCCGGGCACGTCCTTGCAGAGCCTGCGGCTCAAATTCGGAGCCGAGGCCGAGCCGGTGGGCTCCCAGCTCGAGCAGCCCCAGGCGCCAACCGCTGCCCCAGCGGCTGCTGAACCGGCGGTTGAGGCCCCCGCCGCGTCCGACACGGCCCCACAGGCGGAGCCCAAGTCCGCCAACCTGGGTCCAGCGGATGGCCAGGCGCCGCCCGCCCCCCAGCTGCCACCGCCTGCTTCGGTGCCCAGTTCCCCCACCGCACCTGCGACCAAGCCCTGATGCCAGCGCCGCAAATCCTGCTCCAAGCTGCCCTGCAGCGCCTCAGTGCGCGCCTGGGTTCAACGCTGGTGGATGCGGCGGCCCAGCTATCGCTGTTGGCGCAAGACACCCCCGACAAACTGCGCCAGGAGTTGGCGTTGTTCTGGCAGGAGGTGGAGCTCGAAGCCGATCGCCTGGAGCGCGGCGACGATGCCGTGGTGGCCACTGAGCCGGCAGCTTGGTCCAAGGCCGATTCCCCATTCCAAACCCAAGCCAGCACCCAGACCCCGCAGGATCCCCAGGCCCAGATCGATGCCCTGCGGGCCCAGGTGGCGTCGCTGGTGCGCCGTCTTGATCAGCAGCCCCAGGTGTCTGCGCCTCCATCGGCCTCCTGATGGCCCTGCCCTTGCTGGTTCTGAGGCCGCTTCGGATCTGGTGGGTGGCCCTCGCCCTGATGGTGGGTCTTTGGTGGGATGGCCAGGCCTGGACCTATCCCGGCGGCGTCACGCTCGAGCGGCAGAACCAACGCCGCCGCCGCCTTGCCCGCTGGCTGACCAGGGAATTTCTGGCCTTGGGCTCGGCCTTTATCAAGCTCGGCCAGCTGCTCTCGGCGCGGCCGGATGTGTTGCCCGCCGAATTGGTGGAGGAGCTCGCCCATCTGCAGGATCGGGTGCCGGCCTTTGCCTTCGATGTGGTGCAGGCCCTGCTGGAGCAGGAGCTGGGTGATCGCTGCGCCGAGATCATCGACCTCGAACCCACTCCCTTGGGGTCGGCGAGCTTGGCCCAGGTGCACCGCGCCAGCCTGCGCAGTGGCCGCCAGGTGGTGCTCAAGGTGCAGCGCCCTGGCCTCGAGAAGCTGTTTCGCCTGGATCTGGAGGTGTTGCAGCAGCTGGCGGCGGTGGTGCAGCGCCATCCCCGCTGGGGGCGCGGTCGCGATTGGGTGGGCATTGCCCAGGAATGCCGGCGGGTGTTGCTGCGCGAGCTCGACTTCCGCTTGGAAGCGGAGCATGCCGCCCGCTTTCGCCAGCAATTTCTTGATGATCCCGGCATTCGGGTGCCTGGGGTGATCTGGGAATTGAGCTCAAGGCGGGTGCTCTGCCTCGATTACCTGCCCGGCATCAAGATCACCGACCGGCAGGCCCTGGTGGACGCCGGCATTAACCCCAGCGCCGTGGCGGAAAAGGGTGCGGCCAGCTACCTCCAGCAATTGGTGCGCTTTGGCTTTTTTCATGCCGATCCCCATCCCGGCAACCTGGCGGTGGCCAGCGATGGCGCCCTCATCTACTACGACTTCGGGATGATGGGCCAGCTCTCTTCCCGCCTGCGGGGTCGGTTGGGGGCGATGGTGCGCACGGCGGCAGCCCGCGATGCCAGTGGGCTGGTGGAGGAGTTGCAGGCCGCTGGGGTGATTGCCACAGGCATCGATCCTGGCCCGGTGCGGCGGCTGGTGCGGGTGATGCTGAATGAGGCGCTGACGCCACCCTTTTCAGCCCAGGTGCTCGACAAGCTCTCGGGCGATCTCTACGACCTCGTTTACGGCCAGCCCTTTCGCCTGCCGCCCGAGCTGATTTTCGTGATGCGGGCCCTGTCCACCTTTGAGGGCGTTGGCCGCAGCCTCGATCCCGCCTTTAGCCTGGTGGCCATTGCCAAGCCCTACCTCCTGCCCCTTATGACCTCCAGCGGCAGTGGCGCCAACGAGTTGCTCAATGAGCTTTCCCGGCAGGCGGCGGAAGTGGGCACCCGGGCACTCGGGATCCCCAAGCGGCTGGATGAAAGCCTGGCGCGGATCGAGCAGGGCGATCTGCAGGTGCAAGTGCGCGCCGGTGAAACCGATCGC
>CAYFKI010000150.1:0-4000 GCA_964343525.1 uncultured Cyanobium sp. | reverse complement strand
TACCACCCCCATGGCGATCAGGCGGTCTACGACGCCCTGGTGCGACTGGTGCAGACCTTCGCCAGCCGCCACCCCCTGCTCGATGGCCACGGCAATTTCGGCTCCGTCGACGACGATCCGCCGGCGGCCATGCGGTACACCGAAACCCGCCTAGCCCCGATCGCCAACGAGGGCCTGCTGGATGAAATCGGCAACGACACCGTCGATTTCGCCGCCAACTTCGATGGCTCCCAGCAGGAACCGACCGTCCTGCCGGCCCAGCTCCCCTTTCTGCTCCTGAACGGCTGCACCGGCATCGCCGTGGGCATTGCCACCAACATCCCGCCCCACAACCTGGGCGAAGTGGTGGATGCCCTGGTGGCCCTGATCCGCAAACCGGATCTGAGCGACGACAAACTGCTGGAGCTGGTGCCGGGCCCAGATTTCCCCACCGGCGGTGAAGTGCTGATTGGCAGTGGGGTTCGGGAGACCTACCTCGGGGGCCGCGGCAGCATCCCGATGCGGGGTGTGGCCCATATCGAAGAGGTGCAACCCGGCAAAGGGCGGCACAAACGGGGCGCGGTGGTGGTGACGGAATTGCCCTACCAACTCAGCAAAGCCGGCTGGATCGAAAAACTGGCCGAACAGGTGAACGAGGGCAAGATCGGCGGCATCGCCGACATCCGCGATGAAAGCGATCGCGATGGCATGCGCGTAGTGGTGGAACTCCGCCGCGACGCCAACCCCGAAACCGTGCTCGCCGATCTGCAACGCCGCACGGCCCTGCAAAGCAACTTTGGCGCCATCCTCCTGGCCCTGGTGCAAGGCCAGCCCGTGCAGCTGAGCCTGCGCCGCATGCTGCAGCAATTCCTGGACTACCGGGAAGAAACCATCCTGCGCCGCACCCGCCACGCCCTTCAACGCTGTGAAGACCGGCTCGAGGTGGTGGAAGGTCTGATCAAAGCCCTGGCTGCCCTCAGGCAGCTGATCGACATGATCACGGCGGCGGCCGATGCGCCCAGCGCCAAGGCCAGCCTGCAGGTGCACCTCGACCTGAGTGAGCGCCAGGCCGATGCGGTGCTCGCCATGCCCCTGCGCCGACTCACGGGGCTGGAGCAGGAAAGCCTGCGCAAGGAAGCCGAGGATCTGCGGGCCGAGCGCACCAAGCTGCGCCTGCTACTCGATGACCGCTCCGCCCTGCTCGACACGATGGTGGCGGAATTCAAAGCTCTGAAAAAACGCTTTGCCACCCCGCGGCGCACCCGCCTGGTGGAGGGGGGCGACGACCTGGTGGCCCAACGGGCCGCGGCCGTGCGCCCCAACGCCGAACTGCAACGGCAGCAAGCCTTTGCCGCCCTCGCGCCCGAGAGTCGGCTGTTGATCCAGGCCGATGGTCAGGTGAAGATCGTGACCGCCCAAATGCTGGGCCGGCTCCATCTCGACACCGCCTGCGACCTGGGCGAGAACCCGGCACCGGCCCAGGTGATCCTGCCCATCCAGCAACAACCGGCCTTGCTGGCCTTTACGGCCACCGGCCGGGTGGCATTGCTGCGCTGGGAATTTGCGGGCCAACAAACAGGCAAGTTGGAGCGCTTCCTGCCCGACAGCCTCGAGGGGGATCGGGTGGTGCAGGTGGTGCCCCTTCCCAGCGAGAGCACGGCCAGCCTGGGTCTTTTGAGCAGCGATGGCCGTTTCAAGCGCTTGCCCCTCGACGACTTCCAGGAGCTCTCCGGCCGGGCCGCCACGGTGCTCAAACTCAAAGAAGGGGTGGAGCTGCTTCGGGTGGTGAGCTGCCAGGAAGGCTGGGATGTGGTGGTGGCCAGCAGCACCGGCCGGCTGTTACGCCTGAGCGTGAATGACGCCAACCTGCCCCTGATGGGTCGGGCGGCCCAGGGACCCGTCGTGATGCGGCTCCTTCCCGGTGAAACCGTGGTGGGAGCGGCCTGTATTCCCGCCAGCAACGGCGAGGAGGCCGAAGCTGCCAGCGTGCTGCTCGCCAGCCGCTACGGCCAGATCAAACGGCTCAGCAGCCAGTCGCTGCGGCTGTGCCAACGGGGCGATCTGGGCCAGATCGGGCTGCGCTTTGAGCAGCGGGGCGATCAGTTGGTGGATCTGTGCAGCGCCGAAACCGGCTTAATCAGTGGCGTGGTGAGCGACACCCGCAACGTCCGAATCGTGCCATCGGAGCTGGAATGCCAAGACCCCACCGGCAGCGGTGAAAGCCTCGCCCTGAAGGCCGGTGAAATGCTGCAAGCGCTGGTGCCGCTACTGCGGTAATCCGGCGCTGGCTGCAGCCAGACCCGCGGGCTCAAGCATCAACTTGCTCGAGCGCACGGCCTCATCCATGGCAATTGGGTAGGCGCCGTCGAAGCAGGCAGAACAGAAATGGTTGGAGTTGGCCTGGGCCGCCTCCACCATGCCCTGCTTGCTGAGGTAGGCGAGGGAATCGACACCCAAGTGGGCGGCAATTTCTTCGAGGGTGAGGCGGGCGGCGATCAATTGATCCTGGGTATCGGTATCGATGCCGTAGAAGCAGGGATGGGTCACGGGCGGTGAACTGATCCGCATGTGCACTTCGGTGGCACCCGCATCCCGCAGGGCCGCCACCAACTTGCGACTGGTGGTGCCGCGCACAATCGAATCATCAATCACCACCACCCGTTTGCCGGCCAGCACATCGGGCAAGGGGTTGAGCTTCACCCGAATGCCCGCTTCCCGCATCGCCTGGGTGGGCTGAATGAAGGTGCGGCCCACATAGCGGTTTTTGATCAGACCATCGCCAAAGGGAATGCCACTGAACTGGGAGTAGCCAATGGCCGCCGGAATGCCTGAATCGGGAACGCCGATCACGATGTCGGCTTCCACGGGGGTTTCCCTGGCGAGGGCCTCACCAATGCGCACCCGGTAGCTGTACAGCGATTCACCAAAGAAACGGCTATCCGGACGGGCGAAATAAATCATTTCGAACACGCACAACTTCGGCGGCTCTTCACACCAAGAACTCCGCAAGGGCGTGGAATCACCCTGACGGAATTGAATGATTTCCCCCGGGTGCACATCATCATCAAAACTGGCGCCAATGATGTCGAGCCCGCAGGTTTCACTGCTCACCACCCACTGGGCCTCCGTGATGTCACCCATGTGGCCAAACACCAACGGCCGGATGCCATGGCCATCGCGTAGGGCAAACAAACCATCGGGGGTGCCAATCACCAGGCTGAAGGCACCCCGGCACCGACCCGCCGCCTGGCGAATCGCCTGGTTCCAATCCAAACCACTGTTGACAGCCTTCTGCAACGCAAAGGCAATCAACTCCGAATCGGTGGTGGAGGTGAGTTCGCTCGCGATATCGGCGAGCTCTTCCCGCAGCTCAGCCGCATTCACCAAATTGCCGTTGTGGGCCAGGGCAAACGGTCCACGGTGGGTCGTCAACACCACCGGTTGGGCATTGCAAACCTTGCTGCTGCCGGTGGTGGAATAGCGGTTGTGACCAATGGCCAGATAGCCCGGCATCCGCTCGAGCATCTCCTGGTCAAACACCTGGCTCACCAGGCCCATGTCCTTGTGCAGCCGCACCTTGTGCTCGGCATCAAAGACAGCAATGCCCGCCGCTTCCTGGCCCCGGTGCTGCAGGGCGTACAGGCCGAAATAGGTGAGGTTGGCCACCGGTTGGTCAGCGGCCCCGGCGAGTACGGCATAAACGCCGCACGCTTCCTCGGGCTTGTCGGCACGCTCGTTGAGCACAGGCTCCTCGGGTCGCTGACGGGATCCTGGATTCTGCATCAGCACCCCCATCTCAAGCCCCCGCAGCCATTCGGCGGGGAATGGCCTGCTCAAAGGTGGCTTGCAGCTGGTCGATCGGCAGCTGCAACACCACGGTGCCGGCCTGGTGGATCGAGAGCTCCTGGCCGGGTTGCACCACTCCCAGGCATTGGGCTGGCAGGTCATGGCCAGCGGCTCGGGCCTGATCGAGGGCCTGTTGCCAGGCCGCCGTTTGGGCCGGGGGCACACTCACCAGAAT
>CAYFKI010000149.1:0-4018 GCA_964343525.1 uncultured Cyanobium sp. | reverse complement strand
TGCGCCGGCGTAAGCCGGCCGACCCCCCGGCCCTGATCAGCAGCCCCAAACCCAGCCTCACCTACCGGCTGATCAGCTACCTGCTGGTGTTTCCGATCTACCGGCTGCTGTTTCGCGGGCGCACCGGCGGCAACCGCAACGTGCCGATGGAGGGCGCCCTGGTGGTGGTGGCCAACCATGGGTCGCACCTGGATCCCCCGCTCCTGGGCCATGCCCTCGGCAGGCCTGTGGCGTTCATGGCCAAGGCTGAGCTGTTCAAGGTGCCCCTGCTGGGCCCGATTATTCGGGCCTGCGGCGCCTACCCCGTGGCCCGGGGGGCCAGCGATCGCGAAGCGATTCGCACCGCCACCGATCGGCTGCTTGAGGGCTGGGCCACCGGGGTGTTCATCGATGGCACCCGCCAGAGCGATGGGCGCGTCAACAACCCCCAACCCGGAGCGGCCCTGTTGGCTGCCCGGGCCGGGGTGCCCCTACTGCCCGTAGCGATCGTGAACAGCCACCGGGCCCTCGGCCCTGGCCATGGCCTGCGCACTGTGCCGATCCACATCCGCATCGGCACGCCGATTCCGGCACCGGCTTCCCGCAAACGGGCCGATCTCGATGCCGCCACCGAAGCCTGCCAGCAGCAGATCAATGCCCTCCTCGATCAGGGCCTGATCAGCCGATGAGGTGATCGCCCATCCAGTGGCGGATGTCGTGACCGGTGAGCACCCAGAGCACGGCGCGAGCCCCATCGCCCCATACCTTGCCAAAACCCTCCGCGTGGCAGCGGTGGCCGCAGGGCACGGCCACCGGCGTGAGCTGAATCCCCCGGCTACCGGCCACGATCCGCCCCACCAACAGGGCCCGGGGCATGTGGTCAGTGCTGGTGACCAACAGGGCATGGCGGATGCGGGCGCGGCGCAGCTCATCCACCAGGGAGGTGAAATTGGAGAGGGTGTCGTGGGCGCGGTAATCCAGCTGCACCTGGTGCGACGGCAGGCCCTCCCGCTGCTGGAACAGCCAATGGGCGTACTCCGGGTTGCTGCCCCCACTGACCACCACGGGCAAGCCGTCGTGCTGGGCCAGTTCAGCCGCCCGCTGCTCGCGGGCCACATCGCCCCCAAGCACCAGGATCATCTGGGGCGGCGGTGGCGCCGGCCACCACCAGCCCCGTGATAGCCACAGCAGGGCGCCAACCCCGAGCAGCGCACCCAGCCGCTGCCACGACCAGCGGAACCCCGGCCGCCGCCGGCGGACCCTGCGAGCCCTGGCGCTCGATGGGCGAGGGCGCACCCGAGGGGCCGCTGGCCCGGCAGGGCGGCCTCGGACCTGGCCCCGGCGAGACCCTGACGCCATCTAGCCCTCAGCCACCGGAGAGGTGGGATAGAGGGGCAGCACCGGCTGCCAGGGGCCCGGGTGGCTATTTGGGTCGTAAGCCGCCAGGCAGGTGAGTGCCAGAAGCTGCTCCACATCGGCGGGCAGCTCCACCACGGCCGGCCGTTGGGACCCCGCCGGCAGGGCCGCCAGATCCGGATAGAGCTTTGGCGGCGCCAACTCAGCCATACCGCTCCAAGCCGCCGGGTCAGGGGCGTAACAACCTGCCACCACGCCGCGTCTGGGCAGCGTCTGCACCAGCCAGGTCGGCTCCTGCAACTGCAAGCGGCGGGCCATCAGCAAAAAGCTGCCCACCCCATCGAGGGGCACCGCCAACTGCTGGGCCAGCGTGCGCGCCATCACCACAGTCAGCCGGGTGCCCGTGAAACCTCCGGGCCCCAGGGCCACGGCCAGCCGGCCAATCTGCGGCCACTGCTGGGCCGGCAACATCGTCTCCACTGCGGCAAATAACTGGTTTGAGAGAGCACGGCCCAGGGGAAAGGCCTGGGTGCGCCAAGCCTCAGGACCTGGCGATGGTCCGCCCACCTCCGCCAGGGGCGCCACCCCCACCCCGAGCACCTCGCTGGAGCTATGCAGAGCCAAGGCCACCCTCATGGGGGCACCATCGCGCCTGGACGAAGCCGCTGCCAGCGGCCAGCATCAGCCTGAAAACTGGCGCAGCCGCGCACATCCCACTCCACACCGGTCCCCCCGCCTGGCAGGTCTTGCACCTGCACGTGGATTCGCGGTTCGCTGGGCACAAAATCGGGGTGGGCGTTGAGATGGGGCGCCCCATGCTGGCGCTCCACCGCGTGGTAGGCCTGACAGCGGTCCACCCAGTGGCAATCCACGCAGATGCACATGCCGCCGCGGACCGATCAGGAGCCCATTCTTGCCAGCAGCTCTGCCCTGTTGTGGCAGCGGCTGGCCCCGGAGCGCTGGCCGCTGCCGCTTGATGCCTGGCCAGCGGGGACGTCCCTGGTGGGTGGTGCGGTGCGCGATGGGCTGCTGAATCGCCTGGGGGAAACACCCGATTTGGATCTGGTGGTGCCCTGTGATGGCATCGCCCTCGCCAAGGGTTGGGCCAAGCGCCATGGGGGCACCTGTGTGGTGCTCGATCCCGAGCGCCAGATTGCCCGGCTGGTGATCCAGGGCTGGACGATCGACGTGGCGCGCCAGGAGGGAGGCAGCCTGGAGGCCGACCTGGGACGGCGCGACTTCACCATCAATGCCATTGCCCTGCCGCTGAGCCAAGGCGATGGCTCCACTGCTGACGGGGGGATGGCGGCAGCCCTCGTGGATCCCACCGGCGGTCTGCGGCACCTGGAGCAGGGGCAAGTGGTGGCCGTGCAGGAGGTCAACCTGCGCGACGACCCCCTGCGGCTGCTGCGGGGCGTGCGCCTCGCCACCGAACTGAACTTTGAGCTGGAAGCGCAAAGCCGCCACTGGATCGGCCGCCTGGCCCCCCTGCTGGGCGACGTGGCAGGCGAGCGGGTGCTGGCGGAACTCGAAAAACTGGCTGCGGCTCCCCTGGGCCACCGGGGCCTGCTGGATTGCCTGCAGCTAGGCCTCCTGGAGCCCTGGGCCGCCGAGCCCAGGGGGCAAGCGGCACTGGGCGGTCTGGATGGGGCCAGCGCCACGGCCCGCGGCCTCACCCCCGAGGAACAAACCCTGGCGCTGCCCCTGGCCCGCCTGGTGTGCCTGCTGGATCAGCCGGGGCTGATGGCGCTGCGCAGCAGCCGCAGGCTGCAGCAGCGCATCCACACCCTGCGCCTGTGGCTAGACCGCACAGGCTGGGGCCAGGATCCCGCCAGCCCCCAAGGACACCAACACAACGTGCTCACAGAAGAGGAGCAACTGCAGTTTCATCAAGACCTTGAAGCCGACCTACCCGCGATGGCGCTGTTCCTCCCCGAGGAGGACGCTCAGCGCGCTCTGGCGCGGTGGCGGAACCCCAACGACCCCCTGTGCCATCCGCGGCCGCCGATCGATGGGGAAGCCCTGCAAAAGGAACTGGGCCTGGCGCCCGGGAAACAGCTTGGGGCTCTGCTGCGCCATCTCACCCTGGAGCGGGCCTTTGGCCGGCTGCCGGAGCCGGTGGCGCGCAACACCATCCTCGAAGCCGCCCGAAGCTGGCTGGAAGAGCCCCAAAATCGACGCCGTGATTAACTCTCTGGTGCAAAGGCGTAACCAAAGAGGTTTTCACCGCCTGCCATTCAGACAGTTTTTCTCTCCCACTCCATGAGTATTCGCCTGTACGTCGGCAACCTGCCGCAAACCTTTGACGCCAAAGAACTGGAAGCTCTGTTCACCGGCGTGGGCGAAGGGGTGCGTTTCAAAGCCGTCAACGACCGGGACACCGGTGCTTGCCGCGGCTTTGGCTTTGCCAACGTGGACAGCCAGAAACTGGCCGAAACCGTGATCGAGCAGCTGCACGGCAAGGAATTTGGTGGCAACAGCCTGCGCATCGAAATCTCCGAGCGCCGCGATGCCCGCAGCAACGGTGGTGGCAGCAACAGCGCCGCTCCCGCTGCAGCCCGCAAAGCCATCAACAAAGTGGTGCATGCCGACAGCGTCGACAGCGAAGCCCCCGATCCCCGTTGGGCTGGCGAACTGGCCAAGCTCAAGAGCCTGCTCGACAACCAAAAAGCAGCGGTCTGAG
>CAYFKI010000148.1:251-4024 GCA_964343525.1 uncultured Cyanobium sp. | reverse complement strand
CGGCAAGGTGAGTGGCTCCGTGAGCAAAAAAACCAGCTACGTGGTGGCGGGCGAGGAGGCGGGCAGCAAACTCACCAAAGCCCAGCAACTGGGGGTGGCGGTGCTGGATGAGGAGGGCCTCAAACAGCTGCTCTTCGCGCCGATCGCCAGCTGATTCCTCAGCGCCAGCCGGCCCGATTCACCGGCCCTCCCGCATTGGGACCCACACCAGGACCGGCAGCAGGACGCACGCCAGCGCCGGGGGCTCCATAGCCCACGCCAGGGGAGGGATTCGCCACCGGACCGCCCGGGCCAGCAACCGGTGTGACGCCGGGCCTGACCACCGTGCAGCCAGCCGGCAACCCGGGCCTGGTGCAGACAACGGCGGCCTGGGCGACCCCCGAGCCGGCGGCACTCACGCAAGCCAAGCCGAGCACAGCTGGCAGCAACAGTTGGCGCATCGGAACAACCGGGAGATTCCCAGTGGCACAAGAACAGCTCCAGCATGCATCTTGAAATGGCTGGGGCGCCACACCGTTGACCTGGTGGTACCGCCAGCCCCCCGACACCTGTGCACCAAACCCCTTTCCCCCGAATCCCCGTGGCGTCTGAGCACCCCCGGTCTGCACCGCCTCAGCCAGACGCCCCCAGCGGGATCCACCGCTGGATCAAAACCGAATGCGGCCGCGCCAAATACGCCGAGCTTGCCCAGCGCTCGGGGGTGTTAGCCCAGCTGCGACTGGCCTGGTTTGTGCTGATCGCCGCACTCCGCGACTGGCCCCTCCCCCCACCGCCGGAGACGACCGTTGACGGTTGACGCTTCCCCACAGGCCACGCCCCCGGAGGGAGTGACAAGCTTCAAGCGGCAACTGGGCCCCGTGGCGGTCACGGCCCAGGCCATTGGCACGATCGGCCTCACGATCACGGCCGTGATCAACATCCCCCAGGCCTTCCAACTGGCCGGCCAATCCACCTGGATCGCCTACGCCCTGGCCACGGTGGCGGTGCTGCTGATCAGCGAAACCCTGGTGCTGTTTCGCCATCAACCGGCCCAGGCCAATGGCATCGCCGGCTATGTGCACGGGAGTCTGGGCCCAAGGGCCGGCACCCTTGCCACCTGGGCCCTGCTGCTCGGCTACGGCGGCACGCTGATGGCCTGCCTGGTTTTTTTTGGCTTCTACCTGGAGCATTTCGCCCACCAATTCGGCCTGGCCACCCCACCCGCCAGCGGGTTTTTGCTGGGGGGCGTGGGCTGTTTGGAATTGGCACGCCGGGACGTGCGGCTCTCCACCACCACGATGTTGTTCACGGAAAGCCTGTCGGTGCTGATCGTGTTGGGGCTATGCGTGGCCGTCCTGCACCACGGCGGATGGGGCGGGGGAGCCACGGTTGGCGCCAACACCACTTGGCACCCCCCAGGGACTGGGCAGGCCAGCCAAATCCAGGCGGGCTTGATGATTGCCGTGCTCAGCTTCATCGGCTTTGAAAGTGCCGCCAACCTCGGCCAGGAAGCCCGGCAGCCCGAGCGCAGCGTGCCGCGGGCACTGCGGGTGGCGGTGCTGATCGCCGGGGTGCTGTTTTTGGTGTGGGCCGTGATCCTGGGGGAAGGCCTGGCCTGGTTGCCCGAAGCCCAGCGCCTGGCCCTGGATCCAATCACCCTGCTGGCCAATCGGTTGGGACTGCCGGGGGCGGGGAGCTGGATTGCTGCCGGTGCCTTCCTCTGCCTGTTTGGCAGCAGCCTGGGGAGCCTCACAGCCCTGGGCCGGGTGGGCTTCAACCTGGCGGAAGCTGGCGTGCTGCCGAGAAGCTTGGCGGCCGTGCACCCCCGCTTCGGCACCCCGGCAGCGGCCCTGGTGACCATCGCCCTGCCCCTGATGGCGATCGGCTGGATCCTGCTGGTGGAGGGGGTGACGGCCAGCCAGGCCTACGCCACCTTGGGGGGCTTTTCGGTGCTGGGGTTTCTACTGGTGTATGGCCTGGTGGCGTTGGCCAGCCTGCGCAGGAGCCTGCCGGGATGCTCCAGGGAGCGCCGCTGGCTGGTGGGCTCCAGCAGCCTGGCGGCGGTGACGGCCGTGGCCATTGGCTACCTCTCCGGGCTGATGGGCCAGCAAAAGGCGATCCTGATCAGCTTTGTGGTGTTGATGGCCGTGGGTTGGCTGCGCATGCACCAACGCCAATCCAGCTGACGCCATCACCGCTCATTCAGAACATTCAGAACGGCTGGCTCAAGGGAGATCACTCCCCTGCAAGGCCCGCTGGGCGGCTCGGCCCACGAGCCAGACCGAGCCCAGGGTGGCGATCAAACCCGCAACCCGAAGGCTCCAGGTGAGGGCATCAGCTTGGCCGGAGAGCACCTCACCAAAACGGGCCACATCGCCCGCCAGAGCCCCCAAGCCGCAAAACAGGAGGGTGCCCGGAAGGATGCCCACCAGGCCGATGCTGTAATCCCGCAGGCTCACATCACTGAGGCCGTAGGCGAGATTGAGCAGGCTGAAGGGAAACGCTGGCGAAAGCCGGGTGAGGAGCACCAGCTTCAGGCCCTCCCGGCTCACCCCCTGCTCAATGGCCCGCAGCTTGGGAAAGGCACCCAGGCGGCGGCGGGACCACTCCCGCAACCAACTGCGGCCCAGCAGAAATGTCGCCTCGGCCCCCAGACAGGCCCCCACAAAGACAAGTCCGCTGCCCCACCAGGGCCCGTAAAGGGCCCCCGCCAGCATCGACGCCCAGACCCCGGGCAACAGCAACGTGACCCACAGGGCATAGAGGGGCACAAAGACGGCCGCGCCAAGGGGGGAGCGCAGCACCGGCAGCACCTGCTCAAGCCAGTCGCCGGGAGGGTGCATGGATCACCTCAATCCAAATCGACCAGGCGCCGGCGGGCCAGCTCGGCCTGGGCTTCGGCTTCGGCCAGGTTGGCCCGGCACTCCGCCACCACCGCAGGAGGGGCCTTGTCAGCGAAGTTGGGGTTGGCCAGGCGGCCAGCCAGACCCTGAATCTCCTTCTCGGCCTTGGCCAAATCTTTTTCGAGCCGTCCCCGAAGGGCGGCCAGATCCACCAGCCCCTCCAGGGGCAACAGCACCTGAAGCTCGCCGCTCACACCAGCCAGGGCCCTGGCAGTAGGCGAGCTCTGGGCGGCGGCCGCATCCAACACCGTCACGCTTTCAGCGCGGGTGAGGGCGGTGATGTCGGCCGTTGCTTCGGTGAACAAGTCCGCCAGGGCGCTGCGCTCGGTCACGAACACCACCGGCGCCGGCTGGGCGGGTTTGAGGCCTGCCACGGCCCGCAGGTTGCGCACCAGGCGGATGGCCTCGATCAACTCGGTGAACTGATCCTCCAGGGCGTCATCGAGGGCGGCTGGATTCAGCGCGGGCCAAGGCTGCAGGGCCAGGAAGGTGTGCTCGGATTCCTGGGTGAGGGCATGCCAGAGCTCCTCGCTCAGGTGGGGCACCAGGGGATGGAGCATCACCAGCAGCTCCTGCAGCACCTTGGCCAGGACCTGGCGGGCGGTGCGCTGTTGGGCCGGGTCCTGCAGGCGCCGTTTGATCAGCTCGAGGTACCAGTCGCACACCTCGTTCCAGGCGAACTCATACAGCCCCTTGGCCGCTTCACCAAGGCCATAGCTGCCATAGCGCTCTGCCGTTTCCCGGTTCACCCGGGCCAAGCGGGAGAGGATCCAGCGATCCGCTAACTGCAGGGTTGCCGGATCGGGCTCCCCCAGGCTGGCGGGCGTTTCGCCCTCCAGGTTCATCAGCGCAAAGCGGGTGGCGTTCCAGAGCTTGTTGGCAAAGTTGCGC
>CAYFKI010000148.1:0-241 GCA_964343525.1 uncultured Cyanobium sp. | reverse complement strand
CACTGGAAAACCAGGTGTCGAGGGCGTCGGGGTCCTGCTCGAGCACCAGCTCACGGCCGGCCGCTGCTGAGGCGGCACCAAAGTCAGCCTCCGCCTTGACGCGCGCTTCAGCGCCATCACGGGCCACCACGTAGGGGGTGCGGTCGGTGATTTCACCGCCGGTTTCACTCACCACAAACCAAGCCGGGATGCGGTGCCCCCACCACAGCTGGCGACTGATGCACCAGTCGCGGATGTCGGT
>CAYFKI010000147.1:2427-4048 GCA_964343525.1 uncultured Cyanobium sp. | reverse complement strand
AACCCGCACCGGGCGATCGGTCTGAATCGAGAGGCCGGCGAACAGGTTGCCCAACAGCTTCGAGGCCCCCAAACCAATGGCCAAACCAGGCACTGCCGAGAAGGCCAACACCGTGCTGGAGGGCAACCCCAGCACGATCAACAGGCGGTAAATCAGCGCCAGCACCAAGAGCCCGCCGCAGACGCGGCCCACCGGCATCACCAGGTTGCTCACCCGACGCAACTGCAGCTCCGATCCGCCACCCCGCAGCCCCACCAAGGCTTCACTGAGGCTGCGGCCAAGGGCCTCAAACAAGTAGAAGCAGAGGAAGCTGGCGGCGATGAAGTAGGCGATAAAAAACAAGTAGGTGATCACCACCAACGGCAGGCCGGTGAAATTCACATACTCATCAATGAACAGCTGGCTGAACCGCGTTAGCGGCAGCACCGGCAACACCAGCAGCACGCGATACCAGGCCCGGTTGTCCTGCTGCCATCCACTCAGGCGGGACTGGCTGGGGTCCTGCCACGAGCGGTAGGTGTGCAGCAACCGCTGGGCCAAGGTGCGCACCAAGAAGGCGTAGAGCAGCAGCGTTAGCAGGGCCGCCGAGATCTGCAGCAGGGTCTGGCCCTGGTAGGAAATTTCAAGCACCTGCCGCTCCTTGAGAGGCAGCCGCAGATACCACTTCGGCGGCACTAGGTAGCCGGGGGTTGCACTAAATCCCTCGTAAAAGTTGGGGCTGGCGAAGGGTTGATCAAGCTCTGGGGCGGAAGCGATCTGGTCGAACATCCGCTGGATTTGGCTCACCGTGCCAGAAGAAAACACGAACCCCGGATTGCCATCACTGGCCTGCTGCTCCAGCACCAAAGTGATCGCCGTATCGAGCAGGGTCCAGCTCTGGCTGGGCTGGCTGCGTTGGGCGTTGAGCTCTTTGAGCTGCTGACCATCGGGAATGGTGATCGGCTCGCTGCTGTGGGTGAGCACGTAATCGAGCACCTGCTTGAGCTGCAGGGCCGCCTCATGGGCCATGTCCTCCCGCACGCTCTCAGGGAATTCGCGGGCATCCAGGGCCTGCACCGCGAGGGCAAACAGCTGGTTGGTGGCTTCGATGCGCCGGTGGGCAGCAGGGCTCCACAGCAGGCCGGGATCCGACGCGGCCTGCCCCGAGAGCTGCTCAATGTTGGTGTAGACCCGCGCCATCACCGCATAGAAATTGAGCAGGGTGTCGCGCGGGCTATCGCCCACCACCTGCCCCAGCGGTGCATCAGCCCAGCGGGAGGCTGTGGCCAGAAGCTCGGGATAGAAAGGTTGTTCCGTGATTGGGATCGCCCGGGAGGCCGCCATCGAGCTGGCCAAAGGGCTAGCCAAAGGGGCGGGCTGGGATCGGCTCCAGGCCGGCGCCATCGGAGCCATCAGCGCGAGCAGCCCACCCAGCAACAGCGCCAGCAGTGAGCGGATCAAGCGTCGATTCGGCATGGCTGTGCAGCGATCCCTGGAAGACAGTGGCCCCAGGTTGCCCCATCCACAGCAGCAGCGATAGGAGGGCCTGATGAACCAGTGCCACCGCCTGGGGCTTCAATCTCAGCCGGTTATTCGGAGTACATTCGAGCCAACTCCAAACGGACTGCAGTGACAGCAAAAA
>CAYFKI010000147.1:0-2327 GCA_964343525.1 uncultured Cyanobium sp. | reverse complement strand
CTGGGCGGCAGGGCTCCTGCTCGGGCCCAAAGCATGATGGATCAGATGGTCATGCAGCGCTGTTCAGCGGCGATGCAATCGGATTTCCAAAAGGCTGGCAAAACACCGGCGCCTGGGCTCATCGACAAGACCTGTTCCTGTGTGGTGAAACAAATGGATGCCACCCACGACATCCAAACCGCCAAAACCATCTGCACCTCGCAGCTGACCTCGGGGTCATAAGGCCAGATCGCCCCATAAACGAGCACTACGTGCCCCAGCTCGGCAGCATGGGGGCTGAGCCATTGCATGCACCGCATGATCGATCTCCACAGCGAGCTGCCGCTGGAGCAGCGCCAGGTGATTGGGGCGGCGGGTCTGGCGGCGCTGCTGCAGGTGGCCCGCTGCCATGGCGAGCCCTCCGCCAAAGCCCTGGCCGCGATCCGGGCGGTGCGGGATCACCTCTTGCGCATCGACGTTGATCTCGATGCCCTGCCGCCGATCAGCCCCAGCGAGCTCGCCGAGCGGGTGATGGCGGTGAACCCCGACCCGCAATGGCGGGAGCGAATTCTGCGGGGGATGACGCTGGTGGCCCTGCTCGATGGGGAGCCGACAGCCGAGTGTTGGCAACTCTTGGATGAAACGTCCAAAGCGCTGGCTGTGGATGCGGCTCCGGTGCGCAGTTTTGCCCAGGTGATGGAGGGCAAACTCGGCCTGCTGCGGCTCGACATCGGTCGGCGCGGGTTCATCAAGGCCGCCATGGGAGCCACGCTCCAGCAGGAGGGCCTACGCGGCGCCCTGGGCATCGCCCGGGTGCTACTGGGGCAGGAAGATCACGCCATGGCCGAGCGCTACAAAACCCTGCGCACCTATCCGGAGGGGAGCTTTGGCCGGGCCTATGCCGATTTCATTGACCGCAACGGCTTTGGCTTTCCTGGGGAGCTAGGCGGCCCGCCGCCGCCGGTGATGCACCACGACTGCTGCCACGTGTTGGGTGGCTATGGAACCACCGCTGCCGAGGAAGGAGCCGTGCTCGGGTTCCAAGCGGGCTTTGAGCGGACGGATCCTTTCTATGTGCTGATGTTTGCCCTGGCGGAGTTTGAATTGGGCTTTGGCGCCTCCCCCTTCATTCCGGGCGAACGCAATCAGCTGGATCCGGAGCGGATCTTCGCGGGGATGGCCCATGGCGCCCAGGTGAACACCGACCTTCTGGCAGGCATTGATCCGTGGGATCACTTCGCCGAACCGCTCGATGCTGTGCGCCAACGGTTCAACGTGGTGCCGCGGGGCCGCGAGCCGGAGTGGCCTTAACAGCCCACGATTCCTTGGTGCTACGCAGACATCACAACAACAACCCAAAACCACTCCCTGGATCAATCGATCTTGTTCCTACAAAAAAACCGTTGCCAGAGTGACAACGTCCAGCCACACTAAAAACAGTGTCATCTGTGTCACGCCGGCCAATGCACAAGTCTTGTCTTGCCGGGGGAGCGATCGCCCTACTGCTCGCCGGTTGCGCACCGGCTTACACCACCCCCTCAAGAATCATTATCTTGCGCCACGGGGAAAAGGCAGATGCATGGAGACTTTGCAAAATCGGCAATCAGCGCGCACTAGCTCTGGCCAGTACTTACCTAGGAGCTCAGGCCAGTCAGTCGCTTTTTCCAGGAGACGCTCCGCCAAAATCGTTCATCACACTCACACTGCACACCGCCGAGACAATTTCGCCATCCTCCAGCAGCTGGGGCAAACCAACGGTCGATTTTTCTGTCATCCCGAAACAAAATGCTGATGGTTCAGTTGAGTTGCTCAACCAGCGAACCAAAGAAGCTGTTCAACACGTCTTCAGCAGTCCCGAGCTGAATGGACAGACGGTTGTAATGGTTTGGGAGCACAGGCACATCGCCAATCCAGCTCTCGAAGCGAAGTATGGAGCGGTGACCCTTCGCCAGCTCCTCAAACTCAACACGCTTCCAAGTGTTCCGAAGAAATGGGAATCTCAAAACTACAACTACTTTTGGATTGTCGACTTCACGCCAAATTCTCGAACACCATCTCACTTTTCAATGGTTAAACAGACCTTTGGCAAGAATTTTGCCGGTCTACCATCCAATGCATGGGGGCAACCCAACGGCCTAACGCAGAGCAGTGGCTGCCGCCTTCCTAAAAAAGAAGGAACCAAAGACTCCGAGGGTTAACCATCTCCTTGGCTGTCGACTTTTAAACGGCGCCCTAGAGCCAATGGTGGGGATAGGGGCCACTCGATGGCCTTAGGCGGTGATAGGCCACGGCAATCAGCACCAGCACCACCGATCCCAGCAGCACCGGGCTCAGCACATAGCCAGCGG
>CAYFKI010000146.1:0-4066 GCA_964343525.1 uncultured Cyanobium sp. | reverse complement strand
TTGGCGCCGTGGGGATCAGCCAGCAGCGGCGCGCCTCCAACACCAGCCAGCTGGCCAGCTACACCGTGGTGGCCACGGCCGGCTACCTGCCTGGGGTGGTGAATGCCACCGGGGAATTGGAGGCTGAAAAACGGGTCAATGTGAGCCCCAAACACCAGGGCATCATTGAAGCCCTGTATGTGGAAGAGGGGGATGCCGTGCGCCAAGGCCAAGCCCTGGCGCGCATGGATCGCGGCGACCTCGACGACCGCCTCAACGAACTCAAGGCCAACCTCAATTCAGCCAAGGCCGAACTGAACCGCAGCCGCAGCGAACTGCAGCGCAATGCGGGGCTCTTCCGCCAGCAAGCCATCAGCACCAGCGATTACAACAAGGTTCTGAGCACGTTCCTGGTGGCCCAGGCCGCTGCTGATGCGGCCCTGCAGCGGTTAGAGGCACGGCAGGTGGAACAGCAGGAGCTGGTGGTGCGGGCGCCCTTTGCTGGGGTCATCAGCCAGCGCTATGCCGACCCGGGCTCCTTTGTGACCCCCACCACCACCGCCTCGGCCACCGCCGGTGCCACCAGCTCCTCGATTGTGGAACTCGCCCAGGGGCTGGAGGTGGTGGCCAAAGTGCCGGAGAGCGACATTGGCCGGATCCGCCTGGGCCAGAACGCCTCGGTGCGGGTGGATGCCTTCCCTGACCGTCGCTTTGCCGCCCGGGTCAAGCGCATCACGCCGCGGGCGGTGAAGCTCAACAACGTGACCTCCTTTGATGTGGTGCTGGCCCTGCAGGAACCCCCAGGAGCCCTGCGCATCGGCATGACCGCCGATGTGGGCTTCCAGACCGGCCAGGTGTGGGCCAACACCCTGATCCCCACGGTGGCGGTGGTGACCGAAGACGGAAAACCCGGGGTGCTGCTGGTGGGGCCGGATCGCCAGCCCAAGTTTCAGGCGGTGGAACTGGGAGAAAGCAGCGGCAAAAACACCCAGATCCTCTCCGGGCTGCAAAGCGGCGCCCGGGTGTTCATCGACCTGCCGCCCTGGGCCCAGAAGCGCAAGGCGAAGAACTAAGCCTGGTTGGCCTGGTTGGCCTGGTTGGCCAAAAAGCTGCGGGCGGCCTCCACAATCCGGCCACTGGCCAGGCCATCGCCAAAGGGGTTGTGGGCCCGGGCCATCGCCTCGTAGGCCGCGGAATCCTCCAGCAGCCGGCTGGCCTCGGCCACGATGTCGGCGCTGTCGGTGCCAATCAACTTGGCCGTGCCGGCATCCACCGCCTCCGGCCGCTCCGTGGTGCGGCGCAACACCAGCACCGGTTTCCCCAGGGCGGGGGCCTCTTCCTGGAGGCCGCCCGAATCACTCAGCACCAGGGTCGAACCGCGCATCGCCGCCACCAGCTGGTCGTAGTCGAGCGGTTCGGTGAGGAAGGCCCGCGGATGGTCGCCCAGCAGGGCCTGGAGCGGTTCGCGCACCGTGGGATTGCGGTGCAACGGCAGCAGCAACGCGGTGTCGGGGAAGCGATCCAACAGCTCCCGGAAGCCGCGGCCAATCTGCTGGAGCCTCTCGCCCCAGTTCTCGCGCCGGTGCACGGTGGCCAACACCACCCGCTGCTGGGCGAAATCCAGGCCAGGCAGGCTGAAGGGCGGCGCCTTCTCGGCCATCAGCAACAGGGCATCAATCACCGTGTTGCCGGTGGTGATGATCTCGCCCACCACCCCGGAGGCGCGCAGATTCGCCGCCGACACGGGCGTCGGCGCAAAGTGCAGCAGGGCCACCTGGGAAATCAAGCGGCGGTTTGCTTCCTCCGGGAAGGGATCAAAGATGTTGTCGGTGCGCAGGCCCGCTTCCACGTGACCCACCGGGATCTGCTCATAGAAGGCCGCCAGGGCTGAGGCAAAGGCGGTGGTGGTGTCGCCCTGCACCAGCACCAGCTGGGGAGGGTGGTCGGCGAATTCCTGCTTGAGCCCGTTGAGCGTGGCGCAGGTGACGTGGGTGAGGGTTTGCCTCGGGGCCATCAGGGCCAGGTCCTCGTCGGCGGTGAGACCAAACAGGTCCATCACCTGGCTCACCATCTCGCGGTGTTGGCCCGTGAGCACCACCCGGGTGCGGAAATCCTCCGCCTGCTGAAACGCCAGGATCACCGGAGCCAGCTTGATCGCCTCCGGCCTGGTGCCGAGAACGATCGTGACAAGGGGCTTGGGCACCGAGAACCGGCAGACCCGCAAATCCTACGGAGCCTGCCCAGAGCCAAGAGCAGCCAATGGCTGACAGGTACCCAAGGGCTGACAGCGGCCCCGATCGTGGCGATGCTGGGCCCATCGCCGAACCATCCCTATCCCTGCTGGGCAGCCCGTGAAGGACCGCCTGGGGACCCTTGCCATGGCTCCTGCCTCGCCCTTCCCCCCCTCAGCCTTTCCGGCTGCCACCCCGGCTCAGGCACCCCCATCGGGCCTGACCCTGGAAGCCATCGTGCGGGAGGCCCACGAGCAAGGCCATTCCGATGTGCACCTGGGGGTGGGGGAACAACCCCGTTTTCGCAGCCGGGGCGAGATCGAAACCGGTCGCTGGCCCGCCACCGATGCCGCCACCTTCCAGGCTTGGTTGAAGGAAATCCTCAGCCCCACCGAACTCGACACCTTCCGGCGCGACAAGGACTACGACGGCTCATTCGCCTTCGCGTTCGTGCGGGTGCGCATCAACGTGATGGAGTCGCTGCGCGGACCCGCCATGGTGCTGCGCCTGATCCCCCATGCCGTGGCCAGCCTCGACGCGCTCGGCCTGCCCGCGGTGCTGAAGGAGCTATGCAGCCAAGCCAAGGGGCTGGTGCTGGTGACCGGGCCCACCGGATCGGGCAAAAGCACCACCTTGGCGGCGATGGTGGACCACATCAACCGCACCATGGCGCGGCACATCCTCACGATCGAGGACCCGGTGGAATTTGTGCACCAGAGCCACCAATCCCTGGTGCGCCACCGGCAGGTGGGGCAGCACACCAAGCAGTTCGAAACGGCGCTGCGGGCCGCCCTGCGGGAGGACCCCGATGTGATCCTGATCGGCGAGATCCGCGATCAGCACACCCTCACCACCGCCCTGGAGGCCTCCCAGACCGGCCACCTGGTGCTGGGCACCCTGCACACCAATTCAGCCGTGAAAACGGTGGAGCGGGTGCTGGGCATGGTGCCCGTCGAAGCGCAGGCCAGCCTGCGGGTGGCCCTCTCCGAATCCCTACTCGCGGTGGTGACCCAGGGCCTGCTGCGCACCACCAACGGCCAACGCACCGCCTTTCACGACATCCTGATCAACAACGAAGCCTGCAAGGACTACATCCAACGCGGCGACCTGGAAGCGATCGAAACGATCATGGAGCGCAGTCGCTTTGAGGGCATGCAAACGGCCAACCAAGCGCTCGCTGCCCTGGTGGAAGCGGGCGTGGTGCTCGCCGACGACGCCCTCGCCCAGAGCCAGAAGCGCAACGAACTGGCCCAAGCCCTCAGGGGGCGTCAGTAAGCGAAAGAAGCGAGAAGCTTCAGTGAGCGACCAGCCGCACCATCAGCAGCACCCCTAGGCCCACCGACAGCCCCAGCATCGCCAAACGACCATTCCAGATCTCGGCCTGGGGGGTAAAACCGCGCCGCCAGGCATTCAGTTCACTGGAGGGCACCAGATCCTGCTCAACGGCAACGGGTTGGTCGGGTTGGGACTCTGGCGGGGTCATCGCAACCAACCGATGCCGAACGGCCCCACCCTAAGGCGATTAAAAGCAGGATTGGGGCTCGTACAGGCGGCCGGCCTGCTCCAGGGGCAGGCGCGGGGCCACCGCCAGATCGAGGCCGCTCTGGGCGCCTGAGGCCAGCCGCTGGGTGGCCGCCACCCCCACCATGGCGGCGTTGTCGGTGCAGTAGGCCAACGGCGCCACCCGCCAGATCAAGCCGGCGCTGCGGGCCCGCTCCTCCAGCAGCTGGCGCAGGCGGCGGTTGGCCGCCACCCCCCCCACCAGCACCAGGGTCTTGAGGCCCTCATCGGAGGCACAGCGGCAGCTGCGCTCCACCAACACCTCGGCCACCACCTGCTCAAAGCTGGCCGCCAGA
>CAYFKI010000145.1:771-4069 GCA_964343525.1 uncultured Cyanobium sp. | reverse complement strand
CAACATGGCGACGTAGGGCCCACCGGAGACCTTGGCAGGCCTCCGGTGGCAGTTGGCTAGATCACCGTGCCATCGGCGATTGAACCGTTTTTCACAACAACCACGATTCCATTGCGGATGTAGAAGTTGTGTTCGGGACGGTCGGCTTCCTCGACCCGATCCTTGTTGATGATCGTGACATTGCTACCGATGCGCACGTTCTTATCCAGGATGGCGCCCTTCACCGTGGTGCCTCGGCCGACGCCCAGCGGAATACCACCCCGTTCGCGCAGCAGGGCCCGTTCCTCCGAGGACTCGAAATAGTCGGCACCCATCACCAGGGTGTCCTGGAGCACCACTTCATCCTCCACCCGGCTCCGAACACCCAGCACGCAGTGGTGGATGCTGCAGGCCTTCAACAGGGAGCCTTCACCCACGATCGACGCCGTGACCTGGGCATCCTGAAGCTTGCTGGGAGGCAGATAACGGGGACGGGTGTAGATCGGAAAACGTTCGTCGTAGAACGAAAACGCCGGGTTGGGTTGATCGGTGAGAGCCAGGTTGGCCTCATAGAAGGCGCCGATGGTGCCGATGTCCTCCCAGTAGTCGTTGAAGAGGAAGCTTTGGAGCTTGTCGCCCCGAGCGAGGGAGGCCGGAATGATCTCCTTGCCGAAATCGGTGGCACTTGGATGCTTGCTCAGCAGATCGAACAGGGTGTCGCGGCTGAACACGTAAATGCCCATCGAAGCGAGGAAGGGCTTTTGGGCAGCCTCCTCGGGCGAAAGGCCCAGGCTTTGGGTATTCACCCGCATCGCCTCAAGGGCTTCCCCTTTTGGCTTTTCACGGAATTCAGCGATACGTCCTTCGCCATCGGTGCGCATCAAACCAAAACCCTCGGCCTGGGCAGGGTCCACCGGCAGCGCCCCCACCGTGAGTTGGGCGCCGGTTTCGATGTGGTGGCGCACGAATTCGCTGTAATCCATCCGGTAGAGCTGGTCACCGGAAAGGATCAGGTAATGGTCCACGTCCCATTCCTGGAATAACCACTGGTACTTGCGCACAGCATCGGCCGTGCCCTCGAACCAACTGGGGCTATCGGGGGTCTGCTGGGCGGCCAACACCTCCACAAACCCCTGGCCAAAGCCCGCCGAGAGGTTGTAGGTCATCGTCAGGTGACGATTGAGGGAGGCGCTGTTGAACTGCGTCAACACGTAGATCTTGTTGATCTCGGAGTTGATGCAATTGCTGATGGGGATGTCAATCAGGCGGTATTTGCCAGCCAGGGGCACGGCCGGCTTGGCCCGCATCTTGGTGAGGGGATAGAGACGGGTGCCAGCTCCGCCGCCCAGGATGATGGCCAACACACGCTTCATATCCCAAAACTCCGTCGATGGAATGGGGCGACCGTACTGGAGCACCCCCTCAACCTGCGAGTACTTGGATCACCCAGGGCACGAACTGTTGTGATCAAGGTGCAAGCTGGCTGCGAGCTGCTGGTTCCCGCTCCTGCCACAGGCTGGCTGGGGATGGGAGCAACGGGCGACTAGGCGTCGCCGTTACCACCTGAAAGTTCGAACAACTGCTCCAGCACCGCCATGGCCGACTGGCGCTGCTGGCGGGGTTGGGGAGCCCGGAGGTTGGTCATCGGCGTGTGCAGCACCTTGTTGATGATGCCTTTGCTCAAGGCCTCCACCACTTTCCGCTCGCGGGGCGAGAGATCGGGGCCCATGCGGCTGAGGGCCTTCTGCAATTCCTGCTCCCGGATGTCCTCCAGTTGGCGACGCAGACGGTTGACCACTGGCACCGCCTCCAGGCCATCCCACCATTCCAAAAACAGCCGCGCCTCCTCCTCCAACAGCCCCTCGGCCTCGGCGGCCATTTCCCGCCGGGCTTCCTGGTTGCGGGCGACCACCTCCTGGAGATCATCCACATCAAAGCTGGCAACCCCAGGTAGTTCGGCCGTATCGGCTGAGATGTTGCGGGGTACCCCGATGTCCACCAGCATCAGGCTGGATCGACGGTTGAGGGCCGAGAGGCGCTCGGCCGTGATGATCGGATCCTCCGCTGCCGTACTGGTGAACACCAGGGAACAGGTGCTCAAGCAGTGGTCGAGATCCTCCAGGGGGCGGCATTGCACGGGCAAGGCCGGGAAATCGGCTGCTAGCACCTCGGCTTTCGCAACGGTGCGGTTGAGCAGTACCACCCCCTTGCATCCCTTCGACTGCAGGTGCTGCAGGAGGAGCCGGGACATCCGGCCCGCGCCAACGACCGCCACCTGCTCCTGATCCAAGGGGACGAGCTCATCGATGCCCCGGGACTGGCCCACCTTCAATTGGGCCAACTCCACAGCCGCCGAGCTGATCGATACCGCACCCGTACCCAAATTGGTTTCCGTGCGGACCCGTTTGCCGGTGCTGACCGCTTGGTTGAGCAAGCGGTTGAGGATCGGCCCTACGGAGCGGTGCTCCTGGCCCAGCCGCACCATTTTTTTGACTTGGGAGAGGATCTGTCCTTCCCCCAGCACCAGGGAATCCAAGCCGGCGGCCACCCGCAGCAGGTGGGCTACCGCCTCCTCGTGGTGGTAGGTGAACAGGTGGGGGGTGAGCTAATCCACCGCCAGACCGGAGTGGCGGCTGAGAAAGCCTCCAACAGCTGAGATGCCCTGCTCCGGGTGGCGCAGCAGGGCGTAGATCTCAAGCCGATTGCAGGTGCTGAGGATCGAGGCCTCGAGCACCTGTTCGTCGTCGCGAAGCAGCTGGAGCGATTGCTCCATGGTTTGTTCCGGGATGCTGAGACGCTCCCGGATCTCCACTGGAGCCGTGCGGTGACTGAGGCCTACGACGGCAATGTGCATGGAGGCTGGTTCGCGTGTTTCCCGTCAGACCAATCAGCTCAAGGCGATGCTCTTGGCGCCGGGCTTGATGTGAACGGTGTTGGTGAAACGGGCCGTGTTGTCGAGGGTGCTGATCACCAGGCTGCTGGTGCGGGTGCAGTCTTTTTCAAACTTCACGCCGTGGAACAGCAGACCATCGGTGATGCCACTGCCGGCGAACACCACGTTTTCACCAGAAGCCAGTTCTTCGGCTTCGTAGATCTTGTCCACGTCGGTGATACCCATCTCGTTGAGGCGGGCAATGTTGCCTTCCTTGGTGTAGTCGGCCCATTCCGAGGTTTGGGCAATGGCGGGGTCATACACCAGCTGACCCTGGAAGTGACCGCCCAGGGCGCGCATGGCGGCAGCGGAGATCACGCCTTCGGGAGCAGCGCCGATACCCATCAGGGCGTGGGTGCCGGTGCCAGCAAAACCACAGGCGATGGC
>CAYFKI010000145.1:0-573 GCA_964343525.1 uncultured Cyanobium sp. | reverse complement strand
GCCATCGAGCCGCGCTGGTTGTTGGCGCAGAGGTTGGTGCCTTCGCAGGGATCCACGGCGAAATCAACGCCAGGGCCAGTGCCGCTACCCACTTCCTCACCGATGTAGAGCATCGGGGCTTCATCGCGCTCACCCTCGCCGATCACGATGCGGCCTTGCATTTGGATTTGACCCATGCGCTTGCGCATGGCCTCCACGGCTGCCGCATCGGCTTCATCTTTTTTGCCCAGACCGGTCAGCTCGGCCGAGGCGATGGCGGCCTGTTCAACAACTTCAAGAATTTCCTGGATGAGCGTGCGATCCACGGTGATCCGGTCGGGGGGTAGGGGGCTTCAGATAGGGATCGAAAAGCTGTCCAAAGAGGGCGGAAACAACCTGGCCACGGGGTGAGCACAGGTCCAGGTACCAGCCGTTGCAGGGGCTTTCGCATTTGAAGCGGCCGCAACTGTATCAGTGCCAAAGCCTGGGCCCACAGGCCGATCCTTACAATCACGGTCCTTGAGCCCCTTGCGGTAGCCCCATGAGCACCAAGCCCCTGGTGATCTCCCCGTCGATCCTCTCGGCCGATTTCTC
>CAYFKI010000144.1:0-4082 GCA_964343525.1 uncultured Cyanobium sp. | reverse complement strand
CACCTGTGCCAGGCTCGCTGCCACCTGCTCCCGTTGGGCCTGCAGGCTGGCGCTGTTGGCAAAGGCCAGCGCCAGGGCCTGGTTGAGGCTGAGGCTCTGCACCGAGCCGCCCCCCTTCAGCTGCGCCGGTGTGGGCAGGTTGAGCGGGGGAGCTGGGATCGCCTGGGGAGCCGGCAGGGGACCCTTGGCGGCGGCGTTGGGGGCCAGCAGGTTGGCTGGCAGCTGGGGGGTAGAGATGCTGGGGTTCGGTGCCGCCTGGGGCTCGGCGGGAATCAGGGCATCGAGGGCACCCAGTTGGGCATCCAACTGCTGCCAGCTGCGTTCCAGGGTTGTGATGGAGGCGGTCTTGTCCTTGGCCGATGGCAATGGCCCCACCACGGGTTTGGGCCCCAGCACGGGTTGGGGCCTCATCACGGGTTGGGGCCCGGCAAGCGCGAGGGAGGTGAGCCCCGAACTCGTCAGTCCGAGGGCGATCAGTAGGGGGCTGAGGGCCCGCATCGTCCCGGCAGGTTCAGCTGGCGGCAGTTTGCAGGATGGGTGGTGGGATTGGGGCCCACCCCTAGCCATTCAGTAGGGCGGCCCATCGCAGTTCGGCGGTTTCGATTGCCCGTTGGGCTTGCCGGCAGAGCACCAAGCGGCTGGCAATGCGTTCCAGCCGCTCCAATGGGGCCCGGTTGCAGCTGGGATCAGCGAGCAGGTGTTCCACCTGCAGCCAACTGGTCGGCAGGCGGAGCGGGGTTTGGGGCGGCTGGGGGAGCGGGTGCTTGGCTGCGCTCAAGCTGGCGTGCCAGATCTCCAGGCGGGCGGCCAGGGTCTGGAGTAGGTCGTGTTCCACCTGGTGCAGTTGCTGCAGCAGATCCATCGCACCCGGGGGCGCCGGGGCGTGGCGATCCAGGCCGATCACGGTGCCGGCCAGCCGGGACTGGGCCTCGGTGATCAGCTGGATCAGCTGATAGAAGGGGTGACGTTTGGGATTGCTGCCGAGCTCCCGCAGCAGATCGGGTCCCATGCGCCGCAGGTCGTTGAGGTTGTTGCGCAGGTGCAGCCCCCTGGTGAGCCCAGGGTCGGCAGGGCTGGCCGGTGGGGGTTGGTTTGGATCAAGGCGTTTGGCCAGCCGCAGCAGATTGGCTTGGATGTCCTGGGTCAGGGCGGCTGCCATCTGCAGGCTTTGGTCGCGGGCCTGATTCGGCCAGAACAGCCGCAGGCTCCCCAGGGCAACCACGATGCCCACCAGCGTCCAGGCCAGCCGCAAGGGAATCCAGTTGCCGAGCTGGGAGCTGTGCAGCAACCAGCCCATGACCAGCAGCATGCCGCCGGCCTTGTAGCCCACCTTCAGGCCCAGGATTCCGCCCAAAAGCCGCAGGGCACCCACGCACAGCGCCAGGGCGATGGGCATGGGAATGTCCCGCAGCCCCTCTAGGCCAATCAGCAGGATCAGGGCCCCCAGGATCGAGCCCAGGATGCGTTGGCGGCCAAGCTCGATCGAGCCGCCGTAGGTGCCGGTGAGCACGGCTGGCACGGTCAGCGGGGCGTAGTAGCTATCGGCGATTCCCGTGATCGTGCCGAAGGCATTCACCAGCCCCGTCGTTAAGGCCAGCCGGATGTCGTTGCGGTTGAGCAGTGTCATCGCTGACCCCTCGACGACAACGCCAGGGTGCGCAGGTTGGCTTCCAGGGGACGCTGCTCTTCTGCCAGGGCCAGCAGCAACAGCAGGGGTGTGTTGGTTCCCTGGGCCAGGCTCTGCCAGTCGCCGATCGCCACGGGTTCCAGTCGGCTTCGACCCGCGTTCTCCAACAGCAGATCCAGGTTGTGGAGGCTGCGCACCACAGGGTTGCCAGGGGTGGGGGCGGCGATAGCGGGCTGGCTGGCAACCGCCAGCAACAGCCGTTCCCATTGCACCCAGTGCTGGCCCACCTGGCGCCACAGCATCAGGCGCTGGGGCCAGCGGCCTTTCTCCAGGCGATGGGCGGCGGGCCCGGTTTGCTCCAGGTTGATCAGCCCTTGCATGCGCTCGAGCGATTGGCCGAGGGCGCCGGGTTGGATCGGCTCCGGCAGGGGCTGCTCGCCACCAACCCAGGCCCGATAGGCGGCGAGCTGTTGCACCAGTTGGGTGCGGAGCCCGGCTTCCAGGGAGCGCAACTCATCGCGCCGATTCCTGGGCCAGAACAGCAGGCCCACCACCAGCGCCACCGCACAGCCCACCGCCGTGTCGAGGGTGCGGTTGAACACGTAATCCCAGTTCAGTGCGCTGTAACCGGGAATCATCAAAAACATCACGCTGATCGTGATCCCGGTGCCCAGGCCACTGCTCCAACCGCACAGCCGCAGCACCGGAATCATGATCAACAAACTGAGCAACACCCCTGCCCAGCCCCCCGCAATGGTGTGCACCAGGAAGGTGACAAGCCCCCCCACCACCGTGCCAAAAACACGACTGCCAGCGGCTTGCCAGGTTTGGTCGTCGTTGTCATCGACAACGATCAAGGCGGCTGTCAGCGGGTAATAGACAAACTGAATCCGCTGGTAATGGACGGCGATGGCTGCCGTCAGAAAGATTGTTGTGGTCAGTTTGAGCGAGTTGCGCAGCAGCTGGGATGTCACAACCGAGGGCGTGCTGGCGTGCGGCAACTATGGCGTTTGGTCTGGGTCGGCACAAGGATGGATTCAGCCTTCTCCAGCCAGCGAGTGCACCATGGCCCCACCCTTTGGCATCGCCCTCACCCCGGATTTAGAGGCCATCCTGCGGATGGGGCTGGCGGTGCTGTGTGGATTGGCGGTGGGCCTGAATCGCGCCCACCACGGGGCGATCAGCCATCCCAACCGCCTGCGGGTGCATGTGCTGGTGGGGCTCAGTGCTTGCTTGATGGTGCTCGCCTCCGGGTCGGGGGTGGATGCCCGCAGCCGGGCGATTCAGGGGGTGGCCACGGGGATTGGTTTTCTGGGCGCCGGTGAAATCCTGGTGCCCAATCGCCACCCCAAGCACGGTGAACCCCAGGTGCGGGGTCTCACCAGTGCCGCATCGATTTGGTTCACCGCGGCCTTGGGGGTCACGGTGGCGGCCTCCACGCCGGTGCTGGCGGGGGTGGCGTTGTTGCTGGCCCTGATCACCCTCTCCGTGCGGGATGCCCCGCCCCCGATTCAGTAGAGGTTGCGGTAGCGGTCGTTGGCGCCCGAGGTGCTGCCGCTATCGCCCTGGCTGGGCTGGGGCCATTCCGCATCCCAGTAACTCAGGCCATCGCGGTAGAAGGGCCGCCCGCCCAGCCGCTTGGTTTCCAGATGGGTGGTGCCCATGGCCGTCACCAGGCCGCCCAGTTCCATTGGGCCTAGGTCGGTTTTGAGATCCTTACCGGCGGCGCTCAACAGGATGGGCAGGCGCACCAATTGCTCCGGGCGGGTGAGCTTGTGGAACAGGGCCTGGAGCGCCAACTGCTGCCGTTCAATCCGGCCAATGTCGCCCATCTCATCGTGGCGAAAACGCAGGAAGCCCTCCAGCTGCCGCCCTTTGAGGGTCTGCAGGCCTGGTTGCAGGTCGATGTAGAGGCCCTGGCTGTTATCCACGTAGTAGAGCCGCTTGGGCACATTCACCTCGATCCCGCCGATGGCATCGGCCATGCGCCGGATGGCCGAGAGGTTCACCATCACGTGGTGGCTGATGGGCCGATCGAGCTTGCGGGAGAGTTCCCGCTTGAGCAGATCCAGCCCCCCCAGGCTGTAGAGGGCATTGATTTTGTGGGGCCCGTACCCCTCCGCTTCGATGTAGGAATCGCGCGGCACCTGGGTGATCTTGGTGGTGTCCCCGTCTACCCGCAGCACCGAAATCACATCGGTGTTGCCCCCGCCCACATCGGTGCCCACCAGCAGGATGTCCTGGTTGCCGATGCCCGTCCAGGCGGTGAAGGGGTTGGTGATGCCGGGGTTGCCCAGGCCCTTGCCATTGAGCAGGTTGTTGAGGGGCGCCGCCAACAGCAGACCACTCCCCAAGCCCACGGCAATGGCCACCAGCACAGGGCCGCGCTTCGCCCGTTTGCGTCGGCGCTTGGCCGGAGTGCTTTTCATCACGCAAAAGCTATTGCACCGGGGTT
>CAYFKI010000143.1:0-4097 GCA_964343525.1 uncultured Cyanobium sp. | reverse complement strand
CCCTGGGCTTCGTGGCGCAGGCTCCAATGGGCGATGGGCTGGGCTGGCCCATCGCTGTTCACTTGCCGCACCAGGCTGAGGGCCAAGGGCACGTGGTTGGCGATGCAGGGGTGCAGGCAGGGATAGAGCGCTTCCTGGCGGTAGCGCACAGCCACGGGTTGCTCTGTGAGCGCCAACGGCCGGCCGGCCAGGTGCAGCTGGTAGTGCTGGCGAAAGGCGGGCGAGCTGATCACTTCGAAGCGCCGCAGGGAGCTATCCACAAAGCGGCTGGTGCTGCCACCTTCCACCGGCGTGTCGCAGAGCAGGGGCCAGGGTTCGAGGGCCCGGCGGATCGTGACGCTGGCGGCCGGGTTGGCCGGATCGCTCCAGTGCAGGAGCGGCGGAAAGCGCCAGTCCCAGATCGCTTCAAACACTTGGCGGTCCAGGGGATAGCCCGCCGCTTCCAGCCCATCGAGCACCGTGGTGAGATCCCGCCAGAGCTGGCTGGGCAGGAGCCATTGGTCGTGCAGGGTGTCGCCGAAGGGTTGCAGCGCAGCGGGCCTGTTGGACGGCTCGAGCAGGTGCACCGCCAGGGCGCGCCAGAGCAGGGCCACCGCCGAGGCCCAGCTGTGGTGGGGGAAGGTTTCCAGGGCCCGAAATTCGATCAGCCCCTGGCAGCCCGCGGCCCAGGCCGGGTTCCAAAACTTGTCGAGGCTGATTTCACTGCGGTGGGTGTTGCCGCTCTTATCGGCGTGGAGATGGCGCAGGGTTTCGCTGATCGGCACCCGCTGATCGCCTGCGGGCAGGGTTTCGAGCACCCCATGGGCCAGCTCCAGATCCAGCCAGGCGGCGCTGCCCTCATCGGGCCTGGGCGCCTGGGAGGCCGGCCCCACCGAGTTGCCGGCAAACAGGTAAGCGAGGCTCGGATGGTGCTGCCAAAAGCGCAGGATCCCCACCAGCCAGTCCGGTCGGATGAAGAAGGGGTTGTCGTCCAGGCTGGGTCCACCCCAGAGCAGGTGGTTGCCGCCGCCCGTGCCTTCCCGGCGTTCGCCCTGCTGCTTCCAGGCCCGAAGCCCCACCACCTCGCCGGCCTCCTCAAGGGCCTGCATCCAACCGGCGTAGTCGGCCCAGCTGTGGCAGATGGGCAGGTTCACCTCCAGCACCCCGGGATCGGCGGTGAGGCCCAGCACCTGCCAGGCGCCGGTGATGTCGAGCGGCATCACGCCACTGAGCTCCGGTTGGCTCCAGGGTGCTGAGGCTTCGGCAATCACCGCCAACAGGGTTTCCAAAGGTTGGCGGGCCAGGGGCGGCAGGAACAGGTTCCAGTCGTTGGGCCCCACCTCCAGGGTGAGCACCTGGCGCAGCACGCCTTCGGGGAAGTGGGCCAGGGGCAGCCGCAGCCCGGCGGGCCCCGGGGCGCCGATCAACTCCCGCAACGACTCCTCCAACGGCCAGGCGGCGGCTTGCCAGCCCAGGGGTTGCCCCGCGCTGGGGCTGGGGTCGTCGTTGGCGTGGTGACAGAGCGGTGCGGCCCACACCTGGCGCTCCGGGTTGAGGGAATCGCGCAGGCGCAAGGGCTGTAGCGGGCAGCCGATGGCGGTGCCAATGGCGGCCAGCAGCGCTGGGGCCTGCTCGGCGGTGGGCGGGCGCAGCTCTTGGTGGCTGGCCATGGCCTGCTGGCTGGCGATCGCTTGGGGCCAGCGCACCACCGGCTGGCCATCGGCACCGGTGATCAGCCGCAGGGCCCAGCGGGGATTCACCTCGCCGTCGTAGCGCTTGCCGGGGCAGTAGATCAGGGTGCTGCCGGGCCACACCCGCCGCTCCAGCTCCCGGCCCAGGGCCTTGGCGTAACCCAGCTTGGTGGGCCCATCGGCGGCCACACTCCACTCGGCCCCCTCGGGCTCCAACGGCACGTAGGTGGGTTCGCCACCAAAGGTGAGACGGATGCCCGCGGCGTTGAGCCGTTGCTCCAGCTTGCTAGCGGTGGCTTGGTGAAGCGCGCTGGGAAGGGAGCCGTTCATGCCGCGTTAGCTACCCGGGATGAGGTTGTGGCTGCTGGCGCTGAGGATCTCGGCTTCGATGCTCCACTCGAGCTTGCTTTCCACCTTGGGCGGCCCTGAAAAGCTCCCGGTGATGGCCGCCGTCAAATCCGACTTGGAGGAGGTGGCAATCGGGATGTAGCGGTCGTCAACGGCCCCCAGGCCGCTGGCATCAAAGCCGCGCCAGCCCGCCCCTTGGAGGTACACCTCGGTCCAGGCGTGCAGGTCGTAGCGCTCCGGTTTGGGCTCCACCAGGTGGTAGCCACTCACAAAGCGGGCCGGCAGGCCCACGCAGCGGCAGCACTCGATCATCAGCATCGCCAGATCGCGGCAGGAACCCACCCGCTCTTTCAGCGTGCGGCTGGCCGGCCAAGCCGGACCCACATGGCGCTGGGTGTACTTGACCCGGTCTTGGATGATTTCGATCAGCTGCTGCAGGAAGGTGAGGCTGCGCTGATCGCTGCCCATCAGTGCTTCTTGGGCCAGATCCACAGCGGCGGCATCGTGTTGACCGTTTGGCAGCCAGCCCTGCAGGTTGCTCATCAGATCGGGATTGAGCCTGCCGATCGGCACCGGTAGCCGCGCCATGTCTTCATCCAGGCAAGCCTCCACCAGCGGCGCGGTGAAGGTTTCCACCTCCGAGCTGGCCACCACGCGAAACAGGTCGGTTTCCCCCAGAAAGCGGGCGCGGGTGATCGTGTCGCCTCCGGCGGCGAGCAGGTCGAACAGCTGGCTGGGATTGGGGCTCACCTCCAGGTGGTAATCGATCAGCCGCTGGAAGCCATGGGGCCTGGGGCGCAGGCAAAACCGATGGGGCCCGAGCTGCACCGGCGCGCTGTAGCGGTAGGTGAAGGTATGGGTTACGCGGGCACGCATGGAGACTCTGCGCTGGAGGCAACGTTGGTGGCAGCGATGTTCGCAGCAATGAAGTAGCGCTGCTCAATCAGTTCATGGAGTCGATTGAAATCGCTTTGCAGCTCATCAATCGACTCGTGCAGGCCGCCCGCGATCAGGGCGTCGATGCTGGTGTAGCTCCAGCGGGCCAGCGTGAGACCGCTCAGGCACTCCAGCTCATCGGGAGCCCCGGGCACCGATTCGCCTTTGACGATCTTGAGGGTTTCATGGATCCGCTCCAGGCAGTAGCGCACCGAGCGGGGAAAGATCGGGTTGAGCATCAGGAACTCGGCCACCGCCTTGGGCTCGATCGCCTGTTGGCGTGATTGGCGGAACATCTGGTAGGCCCCAGCGCTGCGCAGCAGGGAAATCCACTGCAGCTCATCCAGCACCCCGCCCACCTCATCGGGGGATGGCAGTAGCAGGAAATACTTCACATCGAGAATCCGACTGGTTTTGTCGGCCCGCTCCAGCAACCGGCCCAGGCGGCTGAATTGCCACGACAGGTCGCGGCTGAGGGTGGCATCGGTGATGCCATAGAAGAGCTGGCAGGCGCGGCGGATGTCGCGCAATTGCTCCTGGCCTGGCTGCTGCCAGAACGTTTCGTTCTCCAGCAGCGTGAGATAGATGTCGTTGAGCTGCTCCCACATCTCGGTGGTGATCACTTCGCGGATCTGGCGAGCGTTCTCCCGGGCAATGGCGATGCACTGGATGATGCTGTTGGGGTTGTCCTCGTTGCGCACCAAAAAATCCACCACGTCGGCAGGACTTCCCGCCGGGTGCAGCTTGTCGAACAGCTCCCGATCGCCATTGGCTTCGATCAGGGGCAGCCACGGTTCTGCGCTGCCCGGTGGGCAGTCGAGCGCCATGGCTTCGCTCACCTCCACAAAGCGTGAGATGTTCTCGGCCCGCTCCACGTAGCGGTTGATCCAGTAGAGGGATTCGGCGACCCGGCTCAGCATGCGAGGGCCTCCTGGCTGGTGCCTTCATCCACGATCCAGGTGTCCTTGCAGCCGCCGCCCTGGGAGGAATTCACCACCAACGAGCCGCGCCGCAGGGCCACCCGGGTGAGCCCGCCAGGACTAACCCAGGCCCCCTTGCCGCGCAGGATGTAGGGACGCAGATCCACATGGCAGGGGTAGAGCTCGCCCTCGCTGAGGGAGGGCACGGTGGAGAGCTCGAGGG
>CAYFKI010000142.1:0-4101 GCA_964343525.1 uncultured Cyanobium sp. | reverse complement strand
CGAGGTACACCTCGATCACGCGCGGGTCGTTCTGCACCTGATCCATCGAGCCTTCGCAGAGCACATGGCCTTCGTGCAGCACCGTCACCGGTGCCTGCAGATCGCGGATGAACTCCATGTCGTGCTCGATCACCAGCACGGTGTGATCGCCGGCCAGCTGGCGCAGCAGCTCACCGGTGCGGGCCGTTTCCTCATCGGTGAGGCCGGCCACCGGTTCATCCACCAGCAGCAGCTCAGGATCCTGGGCCACGAGCATGGCGATCTCCAGCCACTGTTTCTGACCATGGGACAAGCCACCAGCCAGCTGATTGGCGTGGGCCTGCAGCCCCACCACCGCCAGGAGGTGCTGCACACGATCGCGCTGCTCACCGCTGAGGCCACCGAACAGCAGGGCTGCCGGCCCATGGGGCCCGCGCACCGCCAGCTCGAGGTTGCGGCGTGGCGTGAGGTTCTGATACACCCGCGGTGTCTGGAACTTGCGGCCGATCCCCAGGCGAGCAATGCGATGTTCGCTCTGGCCCACCAGGGAGCGGCCGCGGAACAGCACATCTCCCTTGGTGGGGCGCACCTTGCCGGTGATCACATCCAGGAAGGTGGTCTTACCGGCGCCATTGGGGCCGATCACGGCCCGCAGCTCGCCCGATGCAAGCTGCAGGTTGAGGTCGTTGAGGGCGAGGAAACCGTCGAAGCTCACGGTCACCCCGCGCAGGTCGAGGAGGGTCATCGCCGATGCGCAGCCGAACGGTGGAAGCGGAACGCCGGGAGGAGGGTTGCCATCACGCCGCACCTCCGGGTGGTTGATCGTGCAGCTGATCCTGCTCAGCCTGCAGATCTGGGTTGAAATCCAGGCCGGGATAGGTGGCCACCGGCGGTGGCGGCTGCAGCAGCGCCAGCAGGCGGCGCGGGCCGCCACTGCGCCACCAGCCCACCAGCCCATCCGGCAGGGCAGTCACCACCAGCAGGAACAGCCCCCCCTGAATAAAAAGCCAGGTTTCCGGCAGCGCTTCGCTCACCAAGCTCTTGGCGTAGTTGATCAGAACGGCACCAAGCACGGCGCCAATCAGGGTGCCGCGGCCACCCACCGCCACCCAAATCACCATTTCGATCGAGAAGGGCACCGCCATGTATTGGGGCGACACAATCCCCGATTGCACGGTGTAGAGGGCGCCACTGATGCCGGCAAGGGCACCGGCCACGGCAAACACCAAGGTTTTGTAGGCGGTGGGGTTGTACCCGGTGAAGCGCAGGCGCGGCTCATCATCGCGGATGGCAACGAGGGCATCGCCAAAGCGGCCGCTCGTGAGCCAGCGACACAGCAGATAAGCCGCGGTCGCCAACACCACCGTGAGCCAGAACAACTGGCGCTGCATGGCATCACTGCCCACCAGCTCTCCGAACAGGTGTGCTGTGGAGGTTTTAAGGCCGTTGGTGCCGTTGATCAACTTCTGCTGGCCGTTGAAGAAGTTGAAAAACACCAGCAAGGCCGCCTGGGTGAGGATCGAGAAATAGACTCCCTTGATGCGATTGCGGAACACCAGGTAGCCGATCCCGCCGGCCACCAGGGCCGGCAACACCCAGATCGCCAGCAATGTGAACAGCGGCGATGTGAACGGCTGCCAGAACAACGGCAAACTCTTCACGCCATAGAGCGAGAAGAACTCAGGCAACTCCCCAGGCTTGAGCTCATTGAGCTGCAGATACATGGCCAGGGCGTAGCCCCCGAGCGCAAAGAAAATGCCTTGACCCAGGCTGAGCAAGCCCGTATAGCCCCAGATCAGGTCAATGCCCAGGGCCACGATGCCCAGCGAGAGGAAGCGCCCCAGCAGGTTCAGCCGGAAAGGGGGAAGCAACACCGGCAGCACCAGTGCCGCCAGCACGATCAAGGCCCAGGGCAGCCAGCGGCGCAGCTGGCGGGAGGCAAGCAGATCCGCCATGGTTCAGGCCTCCACCATGCGGCCCTTCTGCGGGAACAGACCTGCCGGTCTGACCTGAAGGAACACCACGATCAAGGCAAAGACCAGCACCTTCGCCATGGACGTGGTGGCAAAGAAAGTGACCAGGGTGTTCAGCGCTTCCGGCATGCCGGGCCACACCAGCAACAGCGAGCCGGAACCCACGGTGTAGCTAAGAATGCCGATCCCGAGAGCCGCCAGCACGGTGCCCGCCAGTTTGCCCACACCGCCGAGCACCACCACCATGAAGCAATCCACGATGTAGTTGCCGCCAAGATTCGGGCCCACCGAGCCGAGCAGGGTCACGGCCACACCGGCCACACCAGCCAGGCCAGAGCCAATCAAAAAGGTGAGGGCATCCACCTTGCCGGTGGGAATACCCAGGCAATCACTCATCGAGCGGTTCTGGGTTACGGCACGAATGCGCATGCCCCAGACGCTTTTCTGCAGGAACCAGCTCACCGCCAGCAACGCGGCGATGGTGAGCGCAATGATGAACAATCGGGCTGCCGGCATGTTGACCGCCCCCACATCGATCGAACCCCGCAGCCAGGTGGGGGCGGTGACATCGATGTTTCGGGCGCTGAACCAGGGCTGATGAAACGGCCGCTGCTCCCCCAGCGCGGCCGCCACGGCGATGCCGATGGCGGAGCTGAACAGCCAGCTGCCGGTGCCCAGCAGGGGCGTCCAGCGCTGCTGCCACCAGGCTTTGGGGGTCAGACGAGGCAACAGCAGACCTCCGGCCACCGCCAGCACCAGGCCAATGGCAAACGCACTGCTCACAGAGCGCACAAACTGCTGCAGGATCAGGCTGACGCCCCAGGTGGCCAACAGCGTTTCCAGGGGGCGTCCGTAGAGGCGGCGGATCACCGTTTTCTCCAGCAACAGGCCGGCCAGACCACTCACCAGAAAGGCCAGGGGAATCGCAACCAGGATGTAGACGGGGAAGAGCGCATCGGGCAGCACACTCTTGAAGATGTTCTGCACCACGAAGGTGGTGTAAGCACCGAGCATCATCAACTCGCCATGGGCCATGTTGATCACGCCCATCAGGCCGAACACCACGGCGAGCCCCAGTGCAGCGAGCACCAGAACGGCACCGATGGCCAAGCCATTGAACAATGTGTCGTAGAGAAGATCCATCAGGACCTGCAGAGAGCGGCCAGGGAAGAACGAACGGGAACCATTGGATCGGAGAGCCTGGGCAGGCCCGGAAACAAAAAGGGGGGAGATGACTCTCCCCCGCTCATTGGCCGATCCAGATAGATGGCTGACGCTGGTGGCGTCAGCCATCGGGCCGGATTCACATCTTGTACTTGCCGGCGTCGGGGCGCTTCTGGGTCCAGTCGCAGGTGAAGCCCTTGGTCTCGGGCACGAACTGGTTCCAGGCCAGCGGCTTCACGAAGCCCTTGTCCTCGAGGATCTTGAACATGCCGTCCTTCTGCACCTCGCCGATCAGCACGCGCTTCTCAACGTGGTGGTTGGGTTGCACGGTCACCTTACCTTCAGGTGCATCGAAGCTCACACCCACCAGAGCTTCACGCACCTTGTTGTCATCGACACTGTTGGCCTTCTCTGCAGCCGCGGCCCAGAGATAGACCATCATGTAAGCGGCTTCAGCGGGGTCATTGGTGACGCGCTTATCGCCGTACTTAGCCTTGAAGTCTGCAGTGAACTTCTTGGATGCAGGGGTGTCCAGGCTCTGGAAGAAGTTCCAGGCCGCGTAGGTGCCTTCGAGATACTCGGGACCGATTGCCGCGATCTCCTCTTCGGCGATGGAGAAACTCATGATCGAGTAGCCGTTGGCAGGGGTGATGCCGGCAGCCTTCATCTGCTTGAAGAAGGCCACGTTGCTATCACCGTTGAGGGTGTTCACAATCACACCACCCTTGGGCAGAGCCTGCTTGATCTTGGCGATGATTGGGGCCACCTCGGTGTTACCCAGGGGCAGATAGTCCTCACCAACAACCTTGCCACCCTGAGCCTTGAGCTGCTCCTTCATGATGGTGTTGGCCGTGCGCGGATACACGTAATCCGAGCCCACCAGGAAGAAGTCCTTGCCCTTGTTCTTCAGCAGCCAGTCGACAGCGGGCTCAGCCTGCTGGTTGGGAGCAGCACCGCTGTAGAAGATGTTCTTGGAGCACTCCTG
>CAYFKI010000141.1:3767-4108 GCA_964343525.1 uncultured Cyanobium sp. | reverse complement strand
ACCTCGTCGCCCTGATCGATGAGCTGGGCAAGCGGGTGTTCGAGGAGATGGACTACTGCAATGAGGCCACCAACGCCGAAACCTTCGCCGAACTGCACCGCCACAACCCGCGCATCGCCGTGCCGGCCATCTACCGCCAGGCCACCAGCCGGCGGGTGCTCACGATGGAATGGATCGATGGGGTGAAACTCACCAACCTCGAGGCCGTTCGTGCCCTGGGCGTGGACCCCGACGACATGGTGACCGTGGGGGTGAATTGCAGCCTCCAGCAGCTGCTCGAACACGGTTTTTTCCATGCCGATCCCCATCCCGGCAACCTGCTGGCCCTGGCCGATGGCCGC
>CAYFKI010000141.1:0-3757 GCA_964343525.1 uncultured Cyanobium sp. | reverse complement strand
CTCCAAAGACTTTGTAAGCCTGGGCTTTTTGGCTGAGGACGTGAACCTCGAGCCAATCGTGCCGGCGTTTGAAACCGTGTTTGGCCAGGCCCTGGAGATGGGCGTCAGCCGCATGGATTTCAAGGCCGTCACCGACGACCTCTCCGGCGTGATGTATCGCTTCCCGTTCCGGGTGCCGCCCTATTACGCGCTGATCATCCGTTCGCTGGTCACCCTGGAGGGGATCGCCCTGAGCGTGGATCCCGACTTCAAGATCCTCGGTGCCGCCTACCCCTACTTCGCCCGGCGGTTGATGGAAGACCCCGATCCCTCCCTGCGCGAAAGCCTGAAGGAAATGCTGTTCGATGGCGACATCTTCCGCTGGCAGCGCCTCGACAACCTGGTGGCCAGCGCCTCCCAAGGCGCCCAGCTGGATCTCGATGGGCTGCTGGATCAGGTGCTCGATTTCCTCTTTTCCGCCAATGGCGGCCTGCTACGCCACCAATTGGTGGAAGCCGGAATCGAACGGCTGGATGCCGTGGCCTGGCAAACCACCCTGGCCTTGAGCGCCCGGCTGCCGCAGCGGCTCCAGCCCCCTGGGCTCCGGGAGCGGGCACGCCAGATCGGCCGGGGAGAACCCCTGCTCGATCTCGAACCGATCCGGCAGCTGATCAAGATCCTGCAGGCCCTGCCTGGCTTTGAACCCCAACTGCTGCTCAAACGGCTGCCCCGGGTGCTCAACGAACCCAACCTGAGGACCATGGGTCTGGAGATGGCCAAAGGTCTGGCGGAGCGGAGCGTGGTGCGTCTGGTACGCGATGTGCTGGTTCCCGCTTGAGCTGGATCAGCCGCTTGAGCTGAAAAGCCAGACCCCCTATGGTCGGCCCAGTGCCCGGGCCGTTCCTTGAGCAAACCCTTGAAGACGCGTCGGGTGGTGGTGGCAAGCCTGCTGGCGCTGGGCATGGGCCTGGGATCTCCGGCCGCCATTGCCGGTGAAAACCTGGTGTTTGTGAGTGGGGCCTTTCGCCGCTCGATTGCCGTCGCCGATCTGGATCACCTGGCGAAAACCGGCCAGGCCACTGGCCTGATGGCCGATGTGCTGACCATCAGCAAACAAAAACCCGCCGACGTGGCCAAGCTGCTCAACCAATCGATCAGCCTGCCGATCACCCTGGTGAGCCGTCTGGTGAACACCCGCATCGGCGAAGCCGTGTTGGAGCGCCTCTCCAAGGTGATCTATCCGCTGAAAGCCTCCCAAGACGGCATCGTGGCCCTCAAAGCTGCCGTGATCCTGGGGTTGGCAGATGGCAAAGGCTCGATCAATGCAATCGGTTTTCTCAAGGCCTATCCCGTGGCCGAGATGGAAGTGAGCATCCCTGCCCTGATGCAACTGGCCAAAAAGGCCAGCTCGATCGCCGATTTGGTGCGCTTCTTCTCGGAAGCCCCCCTCGATGGCCTGAAGCCTGCGCCGTAGATTCGGCCCAGACAGCCTTGACCGCGTGCCTGTGCTCCGATCCCTCCGGCGTTTGGGTCATCGGGCCTTGGGCACCAAACCCACCCTGCAGGATTGGCCTGGCCTGATCGAGGCCTACCGGCGTTGGTTGCCGGTGTCGGCCGCAACCCCGGTGATCAGCCTGCGCGAAGGCGGCACACCCCTGATCCCAGCACCGGTGATCAGCGAGCAGATCGGCCGCAACGTGCGGGTGTTTCTCAAATACGACGGCCTCAACCCCACCGGCTCCTTCAAGGACCGGGGCATGACCATGGCCATCAGCAAGGCCAAGGAGGCGGGCTCAGAAGCGGTGATCTGCGCCAGCACCGGCAACACCTCCGCAGCTGCCGCGGCCTACGCCCGTCGGGGCGGCATGCGGGCGTTTGTGCTGATTCCCGATGGCTACGTGGCCCAGGGCAAATTGGCCCAGGCCCTGCTCTATGGCGCCGAGGTGATCGCCATCCAGGGCAACTTCGACCGGGCCCTGGCGATCGTGCAAGAGGTGGCCAACCAATACCCGATCACCCTGGTGAATTCGGTGAACCCCTACCGGCTGGAGGGGCAGAAAACGGCAGCCTTTGAGGTGGTGGATGCCCTGGGGGAAGCACCCGATTGGCTCTGCATTCCCGTGGGCAATGCGGGCAACATCTCCGCCTACTGGATGGGCTTCAACGAATACAAGCAGGCCGGCCACAGCCGCAAGCTGCCGCGGATGATGGGCTTCCAGGCCGCCGGATCCGCCCCCCTGGTGGTGGGGCACACGGTGGAGCAACCCGACACCATCGCCACCGCGATCCGGATCGGCAACCCGGTGAACCGGGAGAAAGCCCTGAACGTGCGCCAGGCCAGCGGCGGCGACTTCATGGCCGTCACCGATGCGGAAATCATCGAGGCCTACAAGCTGCTGGGCAGCGGCGAAGGGGTGTTCTGTGAGCCCGCCAGTGCCGCCTCCGTGGCCGGCCTGCTCAAGCGCAAACACGAAGTCCCCGCAGGCGCCACCGTGGTGTGTGTGCTCACCGGTAACGGGCTGAAGGATCCCACCACCGCCATCGAACACAACGACGCCAAGTTCCACACCGGTCTGGATGCCGACACGGCCGCGGTGGCGAAAGTGATGGGCTTCTAGGGCCCAAACCACGCCCCAAACCAAGCCAACCCAATCGAACCCAATCCAAAAAGCGTCTGCCGCAAAGCTGGGGAAAACCACGCCCAGGAAGCGGAATCCAGCCACACCCAACCGAGGCGTTCGAGCCTGGGGTTTTCCCCATCGCCGGGAAACGGTGGAAAAGGTGCTGCCTTCCCCAAGCACCCCATGGCTTTCCCCAGGAACGATCCACCCAGAGCCGTTGCGGCGGAAGGCAATCCAGGGTTTCCCCCAGAACCCTCAGGCCCTACGACTACGGGTTTGGATTTTGTTCTTTCAATCCTTTAATCCCTAATCCGTAAAGGGTGGATCGGTCGGTGAACCACCGTTGCGCAATGGGCCCGCCTGTGGAAGGGTGAGGGGCATTGTTTGGCGGCCTTCCGGCTCCACAGCCCCACCCCATGAAGCTGGTTTGCTCCCAATCGGAACTCAGTGCCAGCCTTCAGCTGGTCAGCCGGGCAGTGGCGGGACGCCCCACCCACCCGGTGCTGGCCAATGTGTTGCTCACCGCCGATGCCGGCACGGGTCGGCTCAGCCTCACCGGCTTTGATCTGAGCCTCGGCATCCAGACCAGCTTCAACGCCAGTGTGGAAACCAGTGGCGCCATCACCTTGCCGGCCCGGCTGTTCGGTGAAATCGTCTCGCGTCTCTCTGCCGACAGCCCCATCACCTTGAGCTGCCCGGAGGGCGCTGAGCAGGTGGAGCTCACCAGCCTCTCCGGCAGTTACCAGATGCGGGGCATGCCCGCCGATGATTTCCCCGAGCTGCCCCTGGTGCAAAGCGGCACGCCGATTCGCCTGGAGGCGGAATCGCTGGTGAAGGGGCTGCGCGGCACCCTGTTTGCCAGCAGTGGCGATGAGGCCAAGCAACTGCTCACCGGGGTGCACCTCAGCCTCGATGACCAGGGCCTGGAGTGTGCCGCCACCGATGGCCACCGCCTGGCGGTGTTGCGCTTGGCCCATGCCACCGCTGCCAGCCCCGAGGCCACTAGCGCTGAAGGCGAACCCTTTGCCGTCACGGTGCCGGCCCGCTCCCTGCGGGAACTGGAGCGCCTGCTGTCCGGTCGCCGCAGCGATGAACCCCTGAGCCTGTTCTGCGACCGCGGCCAGGTGGTGTTCCTGTGGGCCGATCAGGTGCTCACC
>CAYFKI010000140.1:0-4135 GCA_964343525.1 uncultured Cyanobium sp. | reverse complement strand
TGCAGCGCCTCGAGCAAGCTTTCAGGCCGCAGGCTGACGCTGTTGCTTTCGCCATCCACCACGGCGATCTCCTGGAGCCCGTAGGCGCGGGCCAGGCTGGCAAAGCCGCGATGGTCGCTGGCAATCACGGCAGGGGTGCCCGCTGGCGCAGAAGGGATGGTGGCGAATTGGACCCGGTTCCAATGGTCCAGCTCCCCCAGCAGGGTGTTCATGGCCTTGGCGCGCCGGGTGATGGAGGCGGCCTGGTTTGGCAGGGCCTCGCCCAGGTCGTGGGCGAGCCAAGTCACCATCGCCTGGCTTTGGCGGAGATCGTGCCAGACATGGGGATCGCGAACCTGCTGCCCAGCGCGAACCTGCTGCCCTGGATTCAGCAACGGGCTGGTGGGTACGGCCAGCTCGGCCACCGGCTTGGCCCCTGGCCAGTTGGCAAGTGCTGGGGTGAGGCCGTAGCCGTTGATGTAGACCCGCTGCGCCGCCGCCATTTGGGCGCGCTGCTGGGGCGTGAGGCGCAGGCCATGGGGATCCTCCCCCGGAGGCACCAGGCACACCACCTTTGCGGCCGATTGCACCAACGTGCGGCCCAGGTCGCACAGCACCCCATCGGCCGCCACGATCACCCTGGAGGTGCTCGCGCTAGGGGCCTTCGCGGGCCGTTGGGGATGGCAGCCCGCTACGGAACCCGCAGCCAAGGCGAGCGACACCAGCACCATCCCCCGCTGGGAGAAAGGCCTGGGCCTCGCTAAGACTGGGGCCATGGCGCTCGCGGTTTCCCATCTCAGTGTGAGCCGCGGCGCGGTGCGGGCTCTTGACGACGTCAGTTTCTCGCTGGAGCCCGGCAGTCTCACGGCCCTGGTGGGTCCCAATGGGGCGGGCAAAAGCACCTTGTTGCAGGCGATCGCCGGCCAGCTGCCCCGGGCGGCGGGCACGGTCACCCTGGCGGGGCAGCCCCTGGATCTGGAGCGGGCCAGGCGCCAGCTGGCCCTGATGCCCCAACGGGGTGAAATCGCCTGGGACTTCCCGATCTCGGTGCGGGAGCTGGTGGGCCTGGGGCGCCTGGTGGCGGCCCGGCCGGGCTGTTGTGATGTGGAGGCGGCCCTGCAGCGGGTCGGGTTGGAGGGGGTGGCAGGCCGCCGCCTGGACCAACTCTCCGGAGGCCAGCAGCAGCGGGCCCTGTTGGCCCGCACCCTGGTGCAACCGGCCCAGCTGCTGTTGCTGGATGAGCCCTGTGCCGCGATTGATCCCCCCTCCCGCACGGCCCTGCTGGCGGTGATGGGCCAGCTCAGGGATGCGGGGCTCACCTTGCTGGTGAGCAGCCACGACTGGGGCCGCGACCTTGATGCCTATGACCGGGTGCTGGTGCTCGATCGTCAGTTGTTGGCCGATGGCAGCCCTGGCGAGGTGCGCCAATCCCTCGGTGAGTTGCGGGTGGGGAATCACTGCTGTGGCTGAGATTCTGTGGTGGCTGCAGCCCCTGGTGCTGGTGGTGTTGATCGGGGCGCTCTGCCCCTTGAGCGGCACCTTGCTGCTGGTGCAGCGCCGGCTGTTTCAGGCCAACCTGATTTCCCATGCGGTGTTGCCGGGGCTGGCCCTGGCCGTGGCCCTGCGCCTCGACCCTGGATTGGGTGGGGTGGTGAGTGGGGTGGCCGGCGCCCTTGTGGCGGAGCGGCTCAGCCGCGGTGATCGGGGCCTCAACGGCGGAGATGAGGCCGTGCTCAACACCGTGTTGGCAGGTTTCCTGGGATTGGGGGTGTTGTTGATTCCCCTGCTGCACATCCGCGTCGATCTAGAAGCGGTCTTGTTTGGTGATGTGCTCGCCGGGGGGGCAGCCGATCTGCTGCGCAGCCTGGTGGCCTTGGCAGCGGTGCTGGGGCTGTTGGGATTGCGCTACCGCCAATTGGTGTATGTGGGAGTGGACCCCCTGGGCGCGGCGGGTGCCGGCTTGCCCGTGCGGCGCCTGAGGCTCTGGCTCACCCTGGTGACCGCGTTCACGGTGGTGAGTGCGATGACGGCCGTGGGGGTGGTGCTCGTGATCGCCCTGATGGGGGCCCCAGCTTTGCTGGCCCTGGCGGGGGCCAGCAGTTTGCGTCAGGCCTTGGTGCGGGCTTCGGCGCTGGGGGTAGCGATCAGCGCTGGAGGTTTCGGGCTGGCCCTGCTGCCGGCGGTGAACGTGCCGCCAGGGCCGTTGATTGGGGTGCTGTGCATGGGCCTGTTGCCCCTGGCGGCCATCAGTCGCCGCTGAACCAATCGGGCACCGCCTCAAAACAGGCCGCGTTTTTGTCGTTTTCCCGCGCTTCCACCTTGTGGCAGCAGCTGCGGCCGCCATCACGCTCCTGCAACAGGGCATTGGCCCACTCCCATACCAACTGGGCGCTGGCCTCCATGCCCACGTTGGCCATCACCCGCAGATCCAGGGCGCCGAGCGCATGCAGGGATTGCCAGTGCTCGAGCAGGGGGTCGTCGGCATTCACCAAAAAGGTGTGGTCAAATTGCTCCGCCAGCCGCGCTTGCAGGACGCCCAGGCTGGAGAAATCCACCACGAAGCCGTGGGCATCGAGGGCGCTGGCCTGGAACCAGCAGGTGAAGCTGCGGCTGTAGCCATGCACGAAGCGGCAGTGGCCAGGGTGGCGCCACTGGCGGTGGCAGCAGGGGAATCCGCTGAAGGTCTTCGAGCAGGTGAAGGCGGTGGTCATCCCCTCGGGCACTGGGTCGGGTGGTCGGCAGGGCGACGGATCCTGCGGGAAGATCAGTGCAGATGGATCATGCGCCCTTGAAGGCATCATTTCAGGCCCCGGATCCGGCCTTGTTGGCCTCGCTCCGCTTCAACGAGGCCGGGTTGATCCCCGCGGTGGCCCAGGACTGGCTCGACGGGGCGGTGTTGATGGTGGCCTGGATGAACCGCGAAGCGATCGAGGCCACCCTGGCTAGTGGCGAGGTGCACTACTGGAGTCGTTCGCGCCAGGAGCTCTGGCACAAGGGCGCCACCAGCGGCTCGATCCAGCTGTTGCGGGGCCTTCGCTACGACTGTGACGCCGATGTGTTGCTGCTCACGATTGAGCAGTTGGGTGGTGGGGCTTGCCACACCGGTGCCCGTAGCTGTTTTTATGACGCGGGCCCCGAGCCCACCGGTGGTGGCCCTGGGGCCCTGCCACCGCCGGCGGATGTGTGCACCGAATTGATGCGGGTGATTGAGGGCCGTCGCGATCGGCCCGAGCCGGGCAGCTACACCAACAAATTGCTCGAGGGGGGCGACAACCGCATCCTCAAAAAAATCGGCGAAGAGTGTGCTGAATTCGTGATGGCCTGCAAGGACGACACCCAAACAGGCACCGTGGCCAGCAATGCCGCCGAGATCGCCGGCGAAGCGGCTGACATCGTGTTTCACCTCCAGGTGGCCCTCGCCAGCCACGGGGTCAGTTGGCGTCAGGTGCAGGACGTGCTGGCCCAGCGGCGGGGGGCGCCGCGACGCGAGTAGCGGACGCACCGAGCCCCGGCTGCCGGTAGAGCCATTCCAGGGTGCGCTGGTCGCGGGAACTCAGCTGCAGCAGGGGTTTGGCCCCCGGTGCCACGGCCATCACATCGCCGCTTTGGTCGCTGTGGCCCCAGAGGCCAACGGCATGGCCGAGCTCATGTAGGGCCGTGGCCTGGATCGCTGGCTGGGCCTGGCCAGGGCTGATGTCCACGCTGACCAGCGGTTCGATCTGCCATTGGCCGTTGCGTTGCACCTCCTGCAGTTGCAGCTCGGCGCGGCCATGGCTGGCCCGGTTGTGGCGCAGGGGCGGTTTGCGCCGCCAGATCAGAATTTGGGCCTGTTCGGGGCTGCTCACACGGCTGATCGACAGACGCTGCTCCCAGGTGGCCAGCGCCCCATCCACAGCCGCCATCCAGCGCTGGTCCCAGAGCAGGCCGGGGCCGCTGGGGCCGATGGGTTCGATCCACACGCACCAATGGCTGAGGGTGGGCCAGCCCAGGCGGGTCGGCCTCAGGTTGTGGCGGTAATCCCCGGGCCCTGCGGAATCGGGGGCGCCGCCGCTGGCGTCATCGCCAGGGGTGGCCAGGGGCCGCACCTGCAGGGGCGCAGCACAGCTGGGCGCAGGATTTGCATCCGCCCTGCCGACCAGAACGCCAGGCACAAGAA
>CAYFKI010000139.1:3151-4186 GCA_964343525.1 uncultured Cyanobium sp. | reverse complement strand
AGTCGGCCATGAAGACAGCGATGACGCAAGGTTTTGCGCTCCCAGATTGGGAGCCCAGGAAACCCTGAAGAAATCAAAAAGAAGCGAAAGCCCCCGATGGCTTTTGTGCACAGTTGAGGTAGTGCTTCCCCCTCTGTCATGGCCTTGATTCGTTGGACCAGCCAGCTGGATCAGCCCTCCATCTGCGACGCGATTGCCCAGGCCCTCGAGGGATGTGGCCTGCCGGTGGACTTTTCCCGGTGCACGGCGGAGCAATTCTTTGCCGTGATCCCCCGGGCACCCGAGCTCAATCGCGCCGTGAATGTGAATGTGCTGGCGGCCTGGTGTGATGCCAGTCACCGCGAGATTGAGATGGAAGTGAGTAGCGATGAATCGGTGTTAGGGCATACCGATGTTTGTGGGGATGTCAGTGGGATGCTGCTGAATTGCCTGCCCCGGATTGCCTGAGGGCTCCGGCGCTCGCTTCTGCAGCGCTATAGGGCTGAGGAGGCCCGCCACTCCTCGCCGTCGCCGGCCTGGGCCTGGCACTGAATTTGGCGCTTTTGGATCGTGCATTGGCCCTTGGCCACCCGGGCCCTGGGCATGCTCACCGGTAGGCCGCGGTTATCCAGCGCCGCATGGGCCACGGTTTGCACGATCAGCTGGGTGGGCCACTCCGGTGTGCAGAGTCCGTCGTTGTTGCAGCGCATTGGTCGCTGGCCGGTGGCCAGGCTGCCGGCAAACACCAGCTCCTGGTCATTGGCCAAAAAGCGGGCACTGAGCAGCCCTTCGATCGTTTGATCCAGCCGCAGGCTGCGGCAGCTTGGTTCGCCGCTCTGGCGATGGCCATCGGCGGAACGGTGCTCCAGTTGGCACTGGTTGAGGGACGTTTCCCAGCGGCCAAAGCCTTCGGCGGCGGCTGGAAGTGGCCCGGCTCCGGCCACGAGCATCCAGCCCCCCAGCCCCAACCCGGTGAGGAGCTGGCGCATCCCCCGCAGCCCGTCGGCGCCCATCGCGTTGGGGTTGATCAATAGCCCGAATCGGCCACGCAGGCCC
>CAYFKI010000139.1:0-3141 GCA_964343525.1 uncultured Cyanobium sp. | reverse complement strand
GATGCCACCAGGGTGGCCAGCCCCCCTGCTCCAGCCCTGGCGCAGGCCCCTTCGCAGCTGATGCCATTGCTGGCGGTGCGACCACAGTGCTGGCACAGCACAGGCTCTGGGGCCTGCGCCAGGGCTGGAGCAGGGGGGCTGGCCACCCTGGTGGCATCGGCGCAGCCGTGTCCATTGGGATCAGGGGGAAACGGCACCGCGGGCTGGGCAGGCATCAGCTCGCTCATATTGGCCTGGATCGTTGTCCAACACGGCGGCCACCATGGCGCAACTCCATGCTGATCCGGGGATTGGAGTGGGCACCTGGGCCTGGGGGAACCAGTTCCTCTGGGGCTACAGCCCTGATCAAGACGCCGAGCTCCGCGACACCTTCGCGGCGGCGGTGCGGCTGGGATTGCGCTTCTTTGATACGGCCGATTCCTATGGCACCGGCCGCTGGAATGGCCGCAGCGAAAGCCTGCTCGGTGCCTTTGCCCAGGAGCTGCCTGCCGCCGATCGCCAACAGATCTGCATCGCTACCAAGCTGGCCCCCTTCCCCTGGCGGTTGGGCCGCCGCGGGTATGACCGCGCGTTTGCGGCGTCGCACCGGCGGTTGCATGGCCAGCTGGATCGGGTGCAGCTCCACTGGAGTACGGCCCGCTATGCCCCCTGGCAGGAGGGACCCTTGCTCGATGGCCTGGCCGACCTGGTGGCCGAAGGCCAGGTGGCGGAGCTGGGGGTGTCGAATGTGGGGCCGGTGCGGCTGCGGCAGCTGCATCAGCGCTTAGCGGATCGGGGGGTGCCGCTCAAAAGCCTGCAGGTGCAACTGTCGCTATTGGCGCCAGGCCCGGTGCAGCCTGGTGGGGTGGCGGCGGTGTGCCAGGAGCTGGGCATCGAGCTTTTGGCCTACAGCCCCCTGGCCTTGGGGGTGTTGGCCGGTGTTCCCAACGCCCTGCCCGCCGGGCCTCGGGGAGCCCTCTTTCGCCGCATCGCTCCCCATCTGGGCCCGATCCAGGGGCTCATGGCTGAAATCGCCCAGCCCCATGGCGCTTCGATCGCGGCGGTAGCCCTGAACTGGTGCCGGGCCCATGGCGCAAGGCCGATCCCTGGGCTGCGGCGGGTGGTTCAGGCGGAGTCGGCGGCGGCGGCTTTGCGCTGGCAGCTCACAGGGGAGGAGCGCCAGGCCCTTGATCAGTTGGCCTGGGGCCTGCCGGCGCAAGCCCGGATGCCGGCGAATCCATTCCAGAGCGATTAGGCCCTGATTCAGTTGGCCAGTTGGCTGGCCTCAGCTGGCTTCGGGCGTGAGCACCACCGGCATGGCGGGCGGGCGCACCAGCGGCACCACGGGGCTGAGGGCAGCTTCTTGACCCGCAGCGGCTTCTGGGCCACAGGCCTCCAAGGCCTCATGCAGCAGGGAATCAAAGGTGGAGCCAGGCAGGCGGTGGCGGGCGAGTTCCAGGAACGCCCGGGCCAGGGATTCACCAGCCGCTGCCCGCAGGGCGGGATTGTTGCGCCGCAGCTCCTGTTCTTCGGCGATGGCGCGGATGAAGCGCTCGGTCACATCGCGTTTGGTGGCGGCGCGGATGCGGGTGTCCTGCTCGGCTTCAGAGAGAAAGGGCTGGCCTTCGAGTTCTTCGAGGCGGCGATTGAGGCTTTGCATCACCTCCTCCACCTCCTTGGCCACATGGGTCAGTTGGCCATCGGAGAGGCGGGGGAGATCCGCCACGTACACCTTGCCGTGATCGCGCAGGGTCAAAAACGTCGGCCGCAGGCCCCCATTGCCCTGACCCAGGCTCCGCTGGGGCGCACTCATCAGTTCGCGGGGGCGTTGGGGACGCAGTGGAGCCACAGGGCCGGCAGAACTGCGCCGACGGGTGATCCGTTGGCCCGATCCCAAATCACTTGCCATCACTACGACTTGATCCAAACAACTTGTTCAAAACCCCTGTTCAACAACTCCCTGCGAACACCTTGAAAAGTGCTGTTTAAGAAGTAACGAGAACTCCGGCCCCAACGTTCACGAGGGAACGTTGCTTAAGCCCCCGGAGCCCAAGGGCCCCGCGGTGTGTGCAGCGCACCTTACGCAAAAGCGCTCGCCAGCCTGGGCGGTTCTCCGCAAGCTGAAGCAAATCAATGGGCTTGTGCGGGCACCCCCGCCAGGCCGGCCGGGGGCGCTTCGCCCGCGGCCACCGTGCCGAGGGCCCAGGCGCTGTAGCCGGTTTCGGCGCAGACGCGCAGGGTGTCCGCCAGGGCCGCTTCGGGAACCACCAGGCAGTAGCCCACCCCCAGATTGAAGGTGTTCCAGAGGTCGGCTTCGGGCACCTCGCCGGCTTCCTGCAGCCAGGCAAACAGGGCCGGCCGCTGCCAGCTGGAGGGTTCGATCACCCCATGCAGGCCTGCCGGAATGGTGCGGGGCAGGTTTTCTGGCAGCCCGCCGCCGGTGATGTGGGCCATCCCGTGCAGGGGAATGGCTGCCGCCTTGAGCGCCTTCACCAGGGCGCCGTAGAGCCGGGTGGGAGCGAGCAAGGCCTCGATCAGCCCCTGGTCACTCCCGGGCAATCGGGTGCTGGCATCCACCTGCTGGTGCTCCAGGATCCGCCGCACCAGGCTGAAGCCGTTGCTGTGCACGCCGCTACTGGCCACGGCCACGATCCGATCACCGGCCTGCACGGCCCGGCCGTCGATCACCTCGGCGGCCTCCACCACGGCAACGCAGAAGCCCGCCAGGTCGTAGCGGCCCGGGCCATAGAAGCCCGGCATTTCGGCGGTTTCGCCGCCGAGCAGGGCACAGCCGCTCTGGCGGCAGCCATCGGCGATGCCTTCCACCACCGCCGCCATGGCCTCCGGGCTCAGCTTGCCGGTGGCGATGTAGTCGAGAAAAAAGAGGGGCTCGGCGCCGCTGGTGATCACGTCGTTGACGCACATCGCCACCAGGTCGATGCCCACGTTGTGGTGCTGGCCATGGGCCTGGGCTAGCTCCAGCTTGGTGCCCACCCCATCGCTGCCGGCCACCAGCAGCGGCTCTTTGAGGCCGGCGGGGAGGCGACAAAAGCCGCCAAAGCCGCCCAGGCCCCCCACCACTTCGGGGCGGCGGGTGGAGTCCACGCTGGAGCGGATCCGCTCCACAAAAGCCCTCCCGGCCACCACGTCGACACCGGCTGT
>CAYFKI010000138.1:0-4193 GCA_964343525.1 uncultured Cyanobium sp. | reverse complement strand
TAGATCCTCGGCGTCTTGCTTGCTCCATTGGCCCCGGTAGAGCAGGGCCCGTCCCTCGGGCTGGATCAGGGGTACCAGATACTCCGCGACCACGGGCGCACTGGCCACGGCCCTGGCCAGGGCCCAATCGAACTGGGCCCTGCAGGCCTTGGCTTGGCCGGTTTGTTCAATCCGCTCGCAGCGCACGCTGACCCGCTCCGCCAGGCCCAGCGCCTGGGCCATGGCGCGCACGGCCTCCACCTTGCGGCCCACCGAATCCACCAGGGTGAGATGGGCCTGGGGCAGGGCGATGGCCACGGCCAGGCCTGGGAAGCCGCCGCCAGTGCCCACATCAATCAGCTTCAGGTCTTGATTGGCCGAGCCCTGCAGCAGCTCCGCCAGGGGCCAGAGGCTGTCAAAGACTTGGGAGATCCAGTAGTCGTCGCCCTCCACTAGGCGGGTGAGGTTGAGGCGGTGATTCCAGCTGCGCAGCTCCTCCTGCAACGCCTCGAACAGCTGCTGTTGTTGCGTGGACGGTTGCCAGCCCAGCTCCTGCCACAGCCTGTGCTGATCGTGATCCATGCGCGCTGGCCTGTGGCCTGTTCTTCCTAGGATCCTCCTGCCCGGATCGGCTGCTTTGCCAATCCCGCTTCCATCGATCCCATCCAGTTACTACGCGCTGCTGGAGGTGGCCCCCGGGGTCAGTGCCGAGGAGCTGCATCAGGCCTTTCGCCGCCTCAGCAAGCGCTATCACCCCGATACCACCAGCTTGCCGGCCGCGGAGGCCGCCGCCGCCTTTCTTCAGCTCCAGCAGGGCTATGCGGTGCTGAGCGATCCCCAGCAGCGCCAGCGCTACGACGCCGAACTGTTGGCCCTGCAGGCCCTGTTGTGGCGCCCGGCGGCAGCGTCAAGCACCCCGCTGCCCCCTGCCCAGCGCCTCGAGCAGGGGAGCATGCGCCGGCCGTTGTCGGGCGGTGAATGGTTGGCGCTTTTACTGTTGGGATCCACCCTGGTGTTGAGTCTGGTGTTGGGGTTGGCCTTGGCTTGGTTGCGGGGGGAGGTCTGAGATGGCGGCGCCTCCGAGCCCCGAAACCCCGCTGTATCACCATCCCCTTCCCCAGCTGGAAGCCTGGTTGCGAGACCTAGGCGCCCAGCAACAGCGCTCCTGTCTCTGCCGCTGGGATTTGCACCGTCCTCAGTGGAGTGCCCAGATTGAGTTGGAGGTGGAGGAGCTCAAGGTGAGCTGGCAGCGGGATGGCCAGGAGACCACGCGCCATTTCCCCTATGGGCTGTCGCGCGCCGATGTGGAGGCGGCCATCCTGGCTGGGCCTTAAAGCGCCTGAAGGGCCGCATTCAGGGCCGCGTAGCACTGCTCCAATTGCTGGTCGGTGATGCAGAGCGGGGGTAGCAAATAGACCACCGAACCCAGAGGGCGCACGAACACACCACGGGCCCGGGCCTGGGCCTGCAGCACCTTGCCGGCTGGATTGAGGTAGCCCGGTTGGTCTGTGGCCAGATCGAAGGCGGCCATGGTGCCCAGCAGCCGGGGCCGTTGCACCAGGGGCTGCTGCGCCAGCGTCTCCAGGTGGGGGCGGTGGCGCTCGGCCATCTGGCGGTAGCGCTCAGGTTGTTGCTCCAGAAGATCCAGGCTGGCGTTGGCGGCGGCACAGCCCAGGGGATTGGCCGTGAAGCTGTGGCCATGCCAGAAGGTGCGGCCGGGATCCTCACTGAGGAAACCCTGGTAGATCCCTTCCCGCGCCAGGGTGACCCCCATCGGCAGAAAACCACCGGTGAGCCCCTTGGAGAGGGCGATCAAGTCGGGTTGGATGGACGCCTGTTGAAAGGCAAACAAGCTGCCCGTGCGGCCAAAGCCGGTGAGCACCTCGTCGGCAATCAGCAGGGCACCGCTCTGGCGCACGCGCTGCTCCACCTGGTTCAGGAAGGCGGGTCGTACGTAGGCCATGCCGCCGGCACCCTGCAGCAGCGGCTCCACCAGAACCGCGGCGGTGGGTGTGGCCAGTAGGCGTTCCAGAGCCTCCAGGCACTGGGCTTCTTTGGCCTCCACGTCGGGGTCATGCCACCAGGTGGCTGGCCAGGGCGCCCTGGCGACGTCGAAGAGCAGTGGCTCAAAGGGCGCGGAAAACAGCGACCGGGCCCCCACGGCCATCGCCCCCACGGTGTCGCCGTGGTAGGCCCCTTCAAAGGCAATCAGCTGCTGGCGGGGCTCCCCTTGGTTGTGCCACCACTGCCAGGCCATCTTCAGTGCCACCTCCACAGCGGTTGAGCCGTTGTCGGAGAAGAACAGCCGCTCCAGCCCCGACGCTTGGCTGAGCCGCTCCGCCAGGCGTTCGGCCTGGGGATGGCTGAAGTTGGCAAAGATCACCTGCTCCAGGGTTTCGGCCTGGGCGGCGATGGCGGCGGCAATGCTCGGTTCGCCATGGCCATGCAGCGTCACCCACCAGCTGCTGATGGCGTCGATCAGCTGCTCGCCGGTATCTGTTTCCAGTACGGCCCCCTGGCCCCTGACGGCCCGCAGGGGTGGTTCGGCCCGCTGGACCTGGGTGAAGGGATGCCAGAGATGGGGGTGCCAGCACTGGGCGCTCACAACTGGGCAGGATCAGGACGTCTTGCCATGATGGAGCTGCAGTGGAACCGCCTTGTTCAAGGCTGGCTTCTGGAATGGCTTCGACCAGGGCTGCGGCGTTCACCTCCAAGCGTTTTTGGCAGCCTGGGCCGACTGCTGGCCATGGGTGTCAGGGGGCTGATCGGGCTCGTCAGGGGCTGCCGCGCGATCAGTTTGCCGATGGCGCCTGGCTGGTGATTCGGGTGCAGCTTGAGCGGGAAGGCTGGAATCCATCTCAGATTGAGATGCTCCATGCCCAGCTGCGCCAGGGTTGGCCCCTGGCCCTTGCCAAGGACAACGTGGCCCAGCTGACGGGTCACTGCCCCATCAAAGCCCGCAAGGTCCGCTAGGGAGCCTCAGCGGCAGAGTTCGCTGTGGTCCTCCCGGTGGGTGGAGAAGGGGCCGCAATTGATCCAGCGCACGGCGCGCACCTCGATGTCGGTGAAGGCCACCAGAATTCCGCCGCACAGCAGCACGAGCAGACCCGTCACGAACCAGTGTTGTTTGCTCAAGGGGTTGGGCTGGCGGCAGCCAAAGCTGATGCCAATGTATGGCCGAGGTCTTGCTCCTGCCATTGCTGCGCCAAGGCTTCGGCCGTGAGCGGTTGCAGGGGCGGCAGTTGGGCGAGCACCGGTACGCCGCTGAGGTCGGCGAGGGTGCTGGGATTGTCGGGATGGGGAGGGCCGTTGAGGAGGATTCCCAGCAGGGGGATCTGCCGTTGCCGCAGCGCTTCCACCGACAGCAGGGTGTGGTTCAAGGTGCCCAGACCACTGCGGGCCACGAGCAGCACGGGCAACTGCCAGCGGGCGAGTTGGTCGATTTGGAGCCAATCCCGGCGCAGGGGCACCAGCAGACCGCCGGCCGTTTCCACCACCAAGGGGCCCCTCACCTTGGGTAGCTGCAGCTGGGCAGGGTCGATGGTGCGTCCCTCCTGTTCTGCGGCCCAGTGGGGGGAGGCCGGCGCCTTGAGGCAGTAGGCCTCAGGGCAGATCCGCTCGTTAGGAAGCCCCAGCAGGGTCTGGAGCCAGACGCGATCGGTGCCGTCATCGCTGCCCGATTGCACCGGTTTCCAGTAGTGGGCCCCCAGCCCCTGGACGACCAGGGCGCTCACCACGGTTTTGCCCACATCGGTATCGGTGCCGCAAACCACCAGCTGGGGGTGCTGGTGAGCTGTTGGCGCGTCAGCCGTTACTGCCTCAGCCGTCATCGCGTTGCCTGTCCTGGGGTAGCCCGTTGCCCCACCAGCAGCAGCACCTCCCAATCCAACACCGTTGGGCTGGGCCACTGCGCCAGCAAACGGCGCAGTTGCGTCGCTGCCAGGGGTTGATGGCGGCTGGTGCCGGCCCCAAGTTGGCGGATTTGGCGCAGGAAATGGAGGCCACTGGCATAGGAGCGGCTGAAGCGCAGCCGTTGGCACCGTTGCAGCTGCAGGTGGCGCTTGGCGTGGCTCAGCAGCTGGTTGGCATCGGGAAGCTCGAGGGCCGTGAAGGGAATCGCTGCCCGTTGGGCGGCCTGGCGCCAGGCCGAAAAACTGGCCCGGGTGGGCACGGCTAGGGCTAACCAGCCGCCCGGTTGCAGGCAGGTGCACCAG
>CAYFKI010000137.1:0-4204 GCA_964343525.1 uncultured Cyanobium sp. | reverse complement strand
CAGCAGTTGCTAGCGCCCCTGGCCGATTTCCAGGGCGATCTACTTGTACTCAATGGCGATGTGCCGCTGCTGCGGCCCGAAACCCTCGAACAACTGCTCAGCCAGCACCGCCAATCGGGGGCGGCCGTGACCCTGCTCACCGCCCGGCTGGAGGATCCCACGGGCTACGGGCGGGTGTTTGCCAACGCGGCAGGGGAGGTGAGCGCGATCGTTGAGCATCGCGACTGCTCGGATGCCCAGCGGCTCAACAACCTCACCAACGCCGGCATCTACTGCTTCAACTGGGCCAAATTGGCGGCGGTGCTGCCCCAGCTCACCACCGATAACGACCAGGGCGAGCTCTACCTCACCGACACCATCGCCCTGCTGAGTCCGGCGATGCACCTGGAGGTGGCCGATGCCAACGAAATCAACGGCATCAACGACCGGCTGCAGCTGAGCCAGTGCGAGGCCGTGCTGCAGGACCGTCTGCGGCGCCATTGGATGGCGGAGGGGGTGAGTTTCATCGATCCCGCCAGCTGCACCCTCAGCGAAGGCACCCGCTTTGGCCGCGATGTGGTGGTGGAACCCCAGTGCCATTTCCGTGGAAACACCGTGGTGGGCAATGGCTGCCGGATTGGCCCGGGCTGCCTACTGGATGGGGCCGAACTGGGCGCCAACGTGCAAGCGGTGTATGCCGTGATCCGCCAGGCCCAGGTGGCTGAAGGCTGCAGCGTCGGTCCCTTCGCCCAGCTGCGTCCTGGGGCCCAACTCGCCGAGGGCTGCCACATCGGCAACTTTGTGGAGGTGAAAAACAGCACCCTCGCCCCCGGCGTGAAGGTGAACCACCTCAGCTACATCGGTGACGCCGATCTGGGAGCCGGCGTGAATGTGGGAGCGGGCACGATCACGGCCAACTACGACGGCGTGAACAAGCACCGCACCGTGGTGGGGGCGGGCAGCAAAACCGGCGCCAATTCCGTGCTGGTGGCCCCGATCACCCTGGGCGACAACGTGACCGTGGGTGCCGGCTCCACCCTCACAAGGGATGTGCCCAGTGGCGCCTTGGCCCTGGGGCGGGCCAAGCAGCTGGTGAAGGAGAACTGGCAGGGGCCGCAGAAGCTGCCCTGAGCCAGCCCTAGGCCATCAGCTCCACGATGCCGGAGGCGGGGATGCGCTCGATGTCGCCGCTGTCGATGTTGAGCACCCGCGCAAATTTGGGAATGGGGCTGCGCGGCGGGCGGCTGATGTCGCACACCCGGGCCATGAACCAGGGGCGGCCGGCCATGGCCACCACCGCCAAATGGCCAGGCTTGGCATCGCAGTAGCGCTTGGGATTGGCCCGGCGCAGGGGCTCAACGGCAGGATCGAGCTGGCCGGGAGCCAACGGAGACAGAAATAGCTGATTCAGCGACAGCTGACGGGGCGACAACTGACAGGCAGCCATGGCGAGAAGTACAGGCGTACCACAACGCTAGTACGTCTATACCACTTGCGCAACAAGCTCAGTCGCGGCAATGGAAAGGCCCCGGGTGAACCACCACCCAGGGCCCCTGCCCGAAGGCAGCGACATCGTGAAATGCCGCACCGCCCTCATCATGCCTGCACGCTGCTACAGCAAGGGAATCAGCCGCTCCAGGGCTACCCCGCGGCTGGCCTTGAGCAGCACCACATCCCCTGCCTGCAGCCACAGGCGCAGGGGTTCGGCCGCCTGCTCGGGACTCTCCACCCGCTGCACCCGTGGCAAGCCCGCGGCCGCGTCCTCCATCGCCTGGCCCTCGGCCCCATTGGCCACGATCACCAGGCCATCAAGCTGCAGCTCTGCCGCCCGGGCCGCCACCTGCCGGTGCAGCCGCTCGCTGTGCTCGCCCAGCTCGAGCATGGTGCCAAGCACGGCAAAGCGACGGCCCGGTTCAGCGGCCAGCAGATCCAAGGCCGCCAGCACCGCCTCGGGCGAGGCGTTGTAGGTCTCATCCAGCAGCGTGAGCCCGCCCACTTCCAGCCGCCGGTTGCGACCACCTGGCACCTCCACCACCAAGGGGGGCAGCTCCGAAGCCGCCAACCCCAGCTCGCCGGCCACCGCCAACGCCAGCAAAAGGTTGCGGGCGTTGTGGCGACCAGCCAACGGCAGTGCCAGCTCGGTGCCATCGGCAAGCAACAGGCCGTCCTTGAGTTGGCCCACCAGGTCGGGGGGCGGCGTACCCGGCTCCAACGCATCACCTGCAAGGGCCACGCGGATCACCCGGCCCTGCCAGATCGCCGCCAGCGCCTGCTCCAGCAGGGGATCACCGGCCGGAATCACCACCACACCATCCGGGGCCAGGCCGGTGGTGATTTCACACTTCGCCGTGGCGATGGCCTGCCGGCTGCCGAGGCGGCCGAGATGGGCCGTGCCGATGTTGGTGATCACCGCCACCGAGGGCTTGGCGCAATGGCTCAGGCGCTCAATTTCCCCCAGGCCGCGCATGCCCATCTCCACCACCAGGGCACGGTCAGCCGGGCTGGCCTTGAGCAGGGTGAGCGGCACACCGATGTCGTTGTTCTCGTTGCCGCAGGTGGCCAGGATCGGCCCCAGGGGCTTCAAGACGGAGCGAATCAATTCGCGGGTGGTGGTTTTGCCGGCCGAACCGGTGACGGCCACCACGGGGATGGCCAGCAACTCCCGCCAGAGGCAGCCCAGCTGCTGGTAGGCCAACTGGGTGTCAGCCACCCACCAGAGCGCGCAGCCATGCTGCTCGGCGAGGGCCAGCAGGGCCTGTTGGGCTTGGGCTTGGGGGCCCGGCAAGCGGCTGGGATCGGCGACCAGGGCCGCCGCCCCCGCTGCCATGGCCTGCTCCAGGAAGCCATGGCCGTCGAAGCGCTCGCCCACCAGGGGCACAAACAACGCTCCCGGCTGCAATTGGCGGCTGTCGGTGGTGATGGCGGCGGGCACCCGCTCGGCCCAATCGGATGGGGCGGTTGCTGGCTCCCCCCACACCGGCACAAGTTGGCCCAGGGAAAGCGCCGTCACGACAGGTGCGAAGGAGACAGCAGGATCATGCCTGAACCCACCAGGGCCTGACGCCCCAGCACGCGGCCGGCGCGGTCGGTGAGCTCCAGCTGATCAAAGCCAAAGCCCTGGGCCAGGACCTGCCAAGCCTCGGCCAGCCTCTGTTGCTGGGCGGCAGCTTGGGTGGTGAAGCCGGCCTTGAGCTGCAGACGCAGCAGCGTGCCCTCGGGCTCAACCGTGAGATCCGCTATCCACTGCCCTCCCGGCTGGGCCGCCAGGGCGGCAGCGAGATCTGCCTTGGCCTGCTCGTTGGGCGAGAGCTGCTCAGGCGAGGGCTGCTCGGGAGATGGCACAGGAGATGGCTCATCAGACGGCTGGGGCTCCAGGGCCAGGTCATCCGCCTCAAGCGGTGCCGCCGGGCTTCCAACCGCTGGAGCCGGCTCCATCCCTGCCGGCTCCATCCCTGCCGGCACCGACAAGGCCTGATCCGAGAGGGCCTCATCCGCCAGAGACGGGGCCTGCTGCAACGCGGCGGGAGATCCAGCATCCCTGGATCCCTCCGTACCAGAACCAACCCAGCCCACCACCAACGAAGCCACGGCGATCACCGCCACCAGGGCCAGGGCGATGGCGAGCGGCCAAAACAGGGGGGCCAGATCCTTGGGCCACACCCCCGGCAGGGGCAAATCCCCCTGGCGGTTGCGGCGCCACAGACGCAAAGCCTGGAGCCGAAGATCGGCCACCACGGCCCGCAAATCCTGGGCCAGGAGCCCCCAGGGATTGGCGTAGGGGGCTGGCAGCTCCGAACCAGAAGCCTGGCCGAATTCAACAGCCTGTGGCTCGGGTTCGGCGGGGTCGAGGGGGATCACCCCCCTGGCTTAGCGGCGCTTGAGCAGCGATGCCAGGCCCCGGCGGCTGGGGTCGGCATCCTGCCCCTGGGAGAAGCGCTCCACATCGGCCTTCTGGGGCGTGGGCTCCTTCACACCGCAGACATCGCGGTACATCACGTCGTACTCGAGGGCGGAGCGGGCCCAGCTGAAGTCCACGCCCATGCCGCGGCGCTGCAGCTCCTGCCAGCTGGACTGGTTGCGGTAGGCCTCCCAGGAGCGAACGATGGCCGTGTAGAAGTCGATCGGCTCGTAGCGATCGAAGCCGTATCCGGTGCCCGTGCCCTCCAGGGGGTCGTTGGGCGGCACGGTGTCAACCAACCCGCCGACGCGGCGCACCACGTGAATC
>CAYFKI010000136.1:0-4221 GCA_964343525.1 uncultured Cyanobium sp. | reverse complement strand
GGGTGATGCCGAAGATGTCGGTTTCCTGGAAGGCGTCGGTGCCGATGGCGGCGCGGGGCACCTGCCCGGTGATCACCACCATCGGCACCGAATCCATGTGGGCGGTGGCGATGCCGGTGACCAGGTTGGTGGCGCCGGGGCCGGAGGTGCCAAAGCACACCCCCACCTGGCCGGTGGCGCGGGCGTAGGCGTCGGCGGCGTGGGTGCCGCCCTGCTCGTGGCGCACCAGGGTGTGTTGGAGCCAGCCGCGGGATTCCGCCTTGTGCAGCTCGTCGTAGATCGGCAGGATCGCCCCGCCGGGATAGCCAAAGATGTGCTTCACCCCGTGGAGCCGCAGGGCATCCATCAGGGCGTAGCCGCCCTTCACCCGCATCGATGGAGCGGCGCCAGTGGCGGTTGGGGCGTTGGAGGGCGCGGACTGGGCCGCAGGAGTGAGGGGCGTAAGCGTCACGGCTGCTGCGGGCCAAGCGATCTGGCCATTCTCGACTATGCCCAACCCTAGGTGCTGGAGGCGCTTTTGGGGCCTAGCCCTGGGGTGCGTTGCGGCGGCTTTGGGCCATGGCCTGAAGGATCCACACGGGATTGAGCCACTGGCCGCCGTAGCGCAGTGCCCAGTGCAGGTGGGGACCGGTGGTGCGGCCGCTCAGGCCAATCCGGCCAATCAGTTGGCCGGTGCGAACCCGTTGACCGGTTTGGATTTGGATCTCGCCGCAGCGGTAGAGGCCGGCTGTGGTGCTGCCGAGCAGATGGCAATAGATGTGCTCATATCCGCCGGAGCGGATCTGCAACCCCACACCGCAGCGGTCGTCGGCAATCACCGCGCTGACCGTGCCGCCCCACCAATTGCGAACCGGTGATCCGAGCGGAGCCGCGATATCGAGGCCGTAATGGGGCTCCACCACACCCCAGGGGCCGGTGCGACTGCCGAAAAAGCTGGTGTAGCCGCTGAAGGCCAACACCGGAAACACCCCTTGGCGCCATTGGGCCTGATCGGCAGAGCTCGCTATTCGGGGGGCAGCCCCAAAACCAAGGACCAGCAGCAGCGTTCCCAGCCGGGCTGATTGGCGCGCAGCCAGCCGAAGAGCCTTGTGCTTAAAGCAGCCCCAGGGCATGGAGCGGACCTCGACCGCTGATCAGCTCCAACAGAAAAGCGGAAAATCCCACCATCGCCAAGCGTCCGTTCCACACCTCAGAGCTGTTGTTCCACCCCCAGGCCCATTTGTCTTGGGGATACAGCTTCACCTTGGTGGGCAGCGCGGCGGCCTGGTCGAGGTTCACTTCGGGGCCCGCCATCGCCCGTTGAACGAGGTCGGCGAGGCCGGAGATGAAGGCGGGGTTGGTGTCGAGGGCGGGAACGCGGCGGAAGTGGGCAATGCCGGCGATATGGGCTAGTTCTCGATATTCGATGTCGATTTCTTCAAGCGTTTCGATGTGTTCGCTCACAAAGCTGATCGGCACCACCACCAGCTCCTGAACGCCCGCGGCACCGAGCTCTTCCAGGGCTTCTTCGGTGTAGGGCTTGAGCCATTCCACCGGACCCACCCGGCTCTGGTAGGCGAGGGTGGAGGGGTTGGCATGGCCCAGCAGGTCGGCCAACCGCTGCATGATTAGTTGGCTGCAGGCCTGGATTTCCTGCTGGTAGGGATCGCCCGCTTCCTCCACGTAGCTCTTGGGCACCCCATGGGCGCTAAAGAACACGTGGGCCGCTTCCGGCTGATTGCAGCCCCGGATCTCCTCGGCGATGAGGCCGGCCATGGCGTTGATGTAGCCCGGGTCGTCGAAGTAGCTGCGGATGCAGCGAATCGGCAGGCTTGAAAAGGTGGCATCGGCCTGGCGCAGCCGCTGCAACTCGCGGAAGCTGGAGCCGCTGGTGCTGATCGAGAAGTGGGGGTAGAGGGGCAACACCACCACCTCATCCACCCCGTCGGCCTTGATGTCGGCCACCGCCGACTCCGTGAACGGGTGCCAGTAGCGCATGGCCACGTAGCTGGTGGCCTCAACGCCCCGGCTGCGCAGTTCGCTTTGGAGCTCGCGGGCCTGTTGTTCGGTGATGCGGCGCAGGGGGGAACCGCCGCCGATGGAGCGATAGGCGTCCTGGGATTTGCCGCTGCGGAGGGTGCTGATCAGCCAAGCCAGCGGTTTCTGCAGAACCGGATTGGGCAGCCGGATGATCTCCGGATCGGAGAACAGGTTGTAGAGAAACGGCCCCACATCCTGGATCCGCTCCGGCCCCCCGAGGTTCAGCAGCAGCACGCCAACTTTGGCCATGCCAGGTTCCAGGGGATGCAGAGGTGGAGAGCGTAACGCTGCCTGCTCGGTACTAGCGCGTTGGCGGGGCCATCGATAGGGTCTGGCCGGGTATCGACTGGCCTGGGGCCACGCCAGATGGGATCGCCAGGGCAAACAGGATCGCCAGGTCCTAAGGCTGGGCCAGGCCCCCTCGATGCTCTGCTGGCCGAGCACAACGACCTGCTGGCATCCGCGGGCATCAGTTTGCGCTTGGAGCGCCGTGGTGAGCGCCTGGGCCTGCGGGGGCCCCTGCCCTGCCGCCAGGGCCGCGAGGGGCTCCCCGTGCAGCGAATCAGCCTGGGGGTGCCCGCCACGGCAGAAGGGCTGGAGCAGGCCAAGCTCCAACTCAAGGAGGTGCTGCGTCAGCTGCAGCAGCAGCGCTTTGATTGGGCCAGCTGGGGTCGCTACCGCCGCCAGCCCCCAGACCCGGCGCCGGAGCTGAAACCAGGCTTGAGGTCGGGTCTTGAGCCCGGCCTGCAGAGCGTGATGGACAGCTTTGAGCAGGCTTTTTTCGCCGATCCCCGTCGCCGCCGCAATCCCGCCGGCTCCCGCACCACCTGGACAGGCGCCTACCTGCCCTACCTCAGGCGGCTGGCGGCCCTGGGCGAGGGAAGGCCGGCGTTGGATGCGGTGCTGCTCGAGCAGGTGCTCGAGAGCTATGGGCCGGCGAGCCGTAGCCGCCAGCAATGTGGAACCGCCCTAGCGGCCCTGGCACGGCATCAGAACCTCTCTCTCCCAGGTGATTGGGGGGAACGGGCGGCGGGCTATGGCCTCCATGCCGCCCAGTACCGCCACCTGCCCAGCGACAGCCAGATCCTGGAGGGTCTGGCGTTGATCCCCAATCCCAGCTGGCGCCTGGCCTATGGCTTGATGGCCACCTATGGCCTGCGCAACCACGAGGTGTTCTTCACCGATCTCTCGGCGTTGGCGCCGGGGGGCGATCGGGTGATCCGCGTGCTGCCCACCAGCAAAACGGGGGAACACCAGGTGTGGCCCTTCCAGCCCGGGTGGGTGGAGCGCTTTGGCCTCGAGCAGCTGGGGGAGAACCCCCAGCTGCTGCCCCAGATCTGCCGGGATCTGCGCCGCACCACCCTGCAGCAGGTGGGGCGGCGGGTGGCCGAACAGTTCCGCCGCTATGGGCTGCCCCATACCCCCTACGACCTGCGCCATGCCTGGGCTGTGCGCACCATCCACATCGGCCTGCCCGACACCGTGGCGGCGCGCATGATGGGCCACTCGGTGGCGATCCATACCCGCACCTATCACCACTGGATCACCCGTCGCGACCAACAGCAGGCCGTGGATGCGGCCCTGGCTCGCCTCTCCCCCCAGCAGGTGGCCTAAGGCGTCACAGTGGCCATAAGGCAGTTGTTCCCGCGCTGATCTGGCCATGGCTGAGCCCCTGATCGATCTCACGGCAGCCGACCAGGCAGCCCAGGAGCTGGGCCCCGGGGGGGATCTGGCTCCCGAAGCGGACCAGGACGGCTACCGCCGCCGTATGGCGCGCCGCAAGGAGGTGCAGCAGCAGCGGGTGGGGGAGCGCAACCTGGAAAAGGGCTTGGTGCTGGTGTTCACCGGCGACGGCAAGGGCAAGACCACCGCAGCGTTGGGGTTGGTGTTGCGCACCCTGGGCCACGGTGATCAGGTGGCCGTGGTGCAGTTCATCAAGGGGGGATGGCAGCCCGGAGAGGCCAAGGCCCTGGAGCTGTTTGGCGATGCGCTCCATTGGCACGCCCTGGGGGAGGGGTTCACCTGGGAAACCCAAAACCGGGAGCGGGACCGCCAGATGGTGCAGCAGGCCTGGCAGCGCGCCCTGAGCTATCTGGGTGATTCCTCCCGCCAGTTGGTGGTGCTCGACGAGGTGAATGTGGCCCTCAAGCTGGGCTACCTCGAGGTGGAGCAGGTGCTTGAAGGGCTGGCCCTACGGCCCGA
>CAYFKI010000135.1:0-4231 GCA_964343525.1 uncultured Cyanobium sp. | reverse complement strand
CGACGAAAAAGAGCGATAGACAAAGCAGACATAAAGTCGACACCGCACTGATGCAGCAAGAGAGCTGTCGCACCCTCATTCACCCCCAAGCCACCGGGTGTCGGTGATGCCATACCAGCAGTGCCAGAAAGCAAATAAATGCTGATCGCTTGCCAAGGGGTAATTGCGGCACTGGGACTAAGAGCTTGAACCAAAATCCAAAGGATCATCGCTTCAGATCCCCAGAGGCCTAGGCTTACGCAAGTAGCTGGTAGGCAGGCCTTCGCCAAACGCCCCTTCGGCAAGTGCTTTATCAATCGCTTTCGAAGAGCCAAGGCTCCAAGAGCCAGCAAAACCAGTAGTCCAAGAGATGCCCAAACAATTGGGAGTTGGTCGAAGTTTGCAAATCTCTGCTGCAACTGTTCTGGCACCAACAATGCGAGCCAAACGGAAACGGCAGCAACATCGCAACATCGTTCTGCCAAGAAAGCATGCAAAAGAGGCTCGCGTGGATAGCCGAGATGTCTATGAAGTTGATGAATACGCGTCAGCTCTCCGATTTTTCCAGGCGTTGCCGTGAGGGCAAACCCCTGAAACCAAATCCATGCCTCTGGCCAGCCAGCGCATCCAACACCCTCTGCCTTAACGAGGAGCCTAAAGCGCCAGTATCGGCAGACATAGCTGAAAAAGAGCAAAGAAATAATACCAGGCAACCATAACGAGAGTTGCATAAATCCACTTTGAAGATGGCTCAAAATAGAGGGATCCATCCCGAACAAGGAAACCGCAGCAAAAGCCATCAGGGCAATGACTGAGACAATCAGCAATCGACCAAAAGCAAGGTCCCTGGGATATGGACACGGGGTGGATTTAAAGCTGCGCCAATGAGGATGTGTAGCGCATCTCAATAACTCTCTATCCCCTCGACTATCTCCATAAGCATGGAGCTCGAGATGCTCGAGTGTTTGCTGCAGGCAGTCCTTTAATCGCTCGACCTTTTGTTGACCCTTACAGTTGGCTGATATCAGCCGGATTGTCTCTGTATGACAAGGTTTATTTGTCTCAGTGGCGATTAACTCAACGGACAAACGATCGGCGATTGGTTGCACAAGCAAGCGAGGAGAAGCTGAAATGATGATGAGCCGATGCCCTTGCTGACGATGCCACTCCAAGCGGGCAAGTGCCTCTGGCCGCAGTCGATCCCAGAGGGCATTTGCAAGAGTCAAACCGTACAACATCTCATTCTGCTTAGCAGAGCGATTGCACATGCGTTGATCAAGGATCAAACGCAGAAACATCTGCTTGAACCAGTCGGTGCTGCGCTGGCCGCTCTTCCAGAGAAGAAGATCTGGCAGCAGCTGCAGGCCATCAATCAGCTGGCCCCAGGGTGAGCGCAGCAGCCGGTGCAAGATCATCAGGGTGTCGCCTGCCAAGAGGGTGCCGTCGAAATCGAAAGCCGCCACTGGCCTGGATTTTGTGGGCACGGGGCTGGCTCCGCTCATCAGCGCTCGCGAAAGGAAATGTGTTTGTGGCCGAAATAGCTGCTGAGCACGGGCACGGCTACGCCGATGCCATGGGCGATCAGATCACGCAGCACCACGATCCCGAGCAAGGGCAACAGCCAGTTGCGTAGGCCCACGCTCACCAGCCAGGTCTGCAGCACGGCGAACAAGTTCACCAGGGCGAAGGCAGCGAAGGAGCGACGGACGCTGGTGTTTCTGTGGAGAAAAACAAACTTTCGGGCCAGTAAATAGGCCGTGAGCATGCCCACCCCATAGGCCAGCAGCACCGCCAGCTCAAAACGTAGCAGCTGCGAAAAGCCCACCCGGCTCACCACATTCACCAGGGCGGCCACCCCACCGGTGATCAGGAACAGAAAAAACTCCCGGCGGGGCGAATGGGCGGCAGTGGCCTTGGTTGTCATCGTCTGCTGGTGTGGAGCTCCCGAACGACCTGCTTAGCCAGTTCGCGTCCGTAGCCCACGCTTTCGGCGATGCCGCGATCTTCCGGGTAATACACAGTGGTGTCCACCGTGGTGATGCCTGGAAGGGGCTGCAACGGTGGCAGGGTTTGCTGGAAGTGGGTGCCGCACACGGGCTGGGCGTAGCGGTAGCGGCTGCAGTGCGCTGCCAGCACGTCGGAATCGCAGAAATCCGGATTAATGGCTTGGAGGCAAGCAATCGAATCAGCGATGAAGGCTTCACCCGGGCGTTGATAATCCGGGTGGCTGGCAGGCATGTAATAGGGCACATAGGTGATGTGCCCTTGCAGCGGCCGCAGATTCGATAACTCGATGATGCCGGGGATAGCGAAGCGCCCGTCGTTGATGTTGGTCCAGAAGTTCCCTGTGATCGGCTGGCGAGTCTGAAGGACCACGCAGGCGCACGCCACCGACACCTGCTCGCTGTAGCGGGCCACCAGGGCGGGCTCGGCACCGCCGGACTGCAACATCGGCGCCACCAAGGGCAACGGCACCGTGGAAATCACCGCATCGAACTGGCGCTCGCCAGCCGGGGTTTGCAACAAAGCTCCCTGGCTAGGGCCCAGTGAGCGGATCGCCTGCACCGGGCTGGAGAGTTGGATCTCACAGCCGAGCTCCCGCAGGCGCTGCTCCAGGGCATCGATCCAGCGCTGGGAGCCGCCTTCCAGGTAGCCGAGGGTTTCTTTGAGCCAGCGGCGCGATTGCCCCAGGCGGCGGATCCGGCTCCAGATCCAGGCGGCGGAAAGGGTGTTGCTGTGCTCATAGAACTTGTAAGCAAAGAGCTTCTGCCAGAGCAGGGAGTAGCCCTGGGGGCCCAGCCAGCGCTGGAGCCAGTCGGTGGCGCGGATGCCATCCAGGTGCTTCCAGTTGCGCAGGCTCAGGCAGCGGGCCGCGTGCAGCAGATAGCGGATGCGCGTGAGCAGGGGCAGGCGGCGAAACCCGAGCACCGAGCCGGCGCTGCCCCAGCTATAGAGGCGCCCATCCACGAAGAAGCCCATGGACGTTTGCTTCCAGTGCAGCTGATCCGCCAGGCCCAGCTCTTCGAGCAGCGCAAAGAAGGCGTTGTCGCTGAGGCAATGGAAGTGGTAGTAGCGCTCGAGGGTTTGGCCGGCGAATTGGAAGCTGGCGGCCATGCCGCCGAGGCGATCGTCTGCTTCCAGCAGCACGGGCTTGGCGCCTTCGAGGGCCAGTTGGTAGGCCACCGCCAGGCCCATGGGGCCGCCGCCCACCACAGCAATCGTTAGCGCCATCAGAAGGGAATCACCACCTGGGAATAGCGCGGATCCTGGTAGGTGATCCGCAGGGCATCGGCAAGCGTGGTGGGCTGCACCGAAAAGATGCCAGGCCAATCGATCACCTCGAATTCATCACCAGCGGTGAGGGCGGTGAGCTGGGAGCGGGTGAAGGCCGGCTGCCGGCTGATCAGGGCCCAGAGCTGCAAAAACCAGCCGAATAGCGGGATTGGCAGATGAATGATCCAGGGGCGGGCCTGCACGGCCTGGCGCAGCTGGCGCATCAGGCTGATATAGCTCACCTGCTCCAGGCCCGTGATGTCGTAGGTGCCGCTGAGGCTGGGCTGCTCGAGGCAGCTCTGGATCACCTGGCAGAAATCCCCCACGTAGAGAGGCTGGCGGATGAAGCGGCCGTTGCCGGGGATCGGGAACACCGGCAGCTTCTGCATGAAGCGGGCCAGCCAGCCCAGATGTTTGCGGTCGAACCAGCCGAACATCAGGGTGGGGCACAGGATCACCACATCGGGCCAGCTGCGTTGCACCAGCTGCTCCTGGGCTCGCTTGGTGGTGGTGTAGAGGTCGGTGGCGACTGAGTTCACAACCGAGCTGCTGATATGCACCAGCCGGTGGATGCCCTGGCGCTTGAGCTGCTCAAGTACCACTTCAGTGGTGCGGATGTTGTTGCGCTCAAACTGGCTGGCGTCGGTGTTGCCGATCTCGGCTTGGAGCATCACGCAGGCGTCGCAGCCGGCCAGGCGCAGGGGCCAGTCCACTCCGCTGGTGGTGGTGAGGTCTTCGCAGAGAAACTCCACCGCCGGAAACAGCTGGCGGCCGGCTTCAACGGCCTCGCGTTTCTTGTCCACCACCAGCAGCTGCCACTCGGGATGGTGTTGCTGGAGCAAGGCGATCAGGTTGAGCCCCACCAGGCCGGCACCGCCGGGAAGAAACACCTTCATTAGAGCTTCACGCGACGGGCCAGATCGGAGCTGAACACGCCGCGGGGATCGAGCAGAGCCCGCTGTTGGCGCCACTCATGCAG
>CAYFKI010000134.1:0-4278 GCA_964343525.1 uncultured Cyanobium sp. | reverse complement strand
GAAGATGAAGCGCGGGTTCTCGCCCGCTTCCACCATGCGTGCCAACCAGAACAGGGCCGCATCAGCATCCGAACCCCGCAGCGACTTGATAAAAGCGCTGATCGTGTCGAAGTGGGCATCACCCTGCTTGTCGTAGAGAACGGCCCGCTGCTGAATCGATTCTTCGGCGATCGCCAGATCAATGGCGATCTGGCCCTTGGCATCGGGGGGTGTGGTTTCAACGGCTAGCTCCAGCGCATTGAGCAAGCTGCGGGCATCGCCGCCGGCCACATCGAGGAGGTGGTCGGCCGCTGCATCGCTGATGACAACGGAGCGATCGCCGTAGCCCACCAAGGGATCGCTGAGGGCCCGCTCCAGGAGCCGTTGCAGGTGGGAGCGCTCGAGCGGTTGGAGGCGAAACAGGCGTGAACGGCTCACCAGCGCCTTGTTCACCTCAAAAAACGGGTTTTCGGTGGTGGCGCCGATCAGGGTGACGGTGCCGTTCTCGACCCAGGGGAGCAGGGCGTCCTGTTGGGCACTGTTGAAGCGGTGCACCTCGTCGATGAACAAGGTGGTGCGCAGGCCATGGCGCTCGAGCCGCTCCCTGGCCGCATCCACCGCCGCCCGCAGATCCTTCACGCCGGCCAACACGGCATTGAGGCTGCTGAAGTGGGCGCGGGTGCTGCCGGCAATGATCCGCGCCAGGGTGGTTTTGCCCACGCCGGGCGGGCCGTGCAAAATCAGGTTGCCGACCCGATCGGCGGCAATTGCCCGGCGCAGCAGGCGCCCTTCCCCCAGGATCCCTTCCTGGCCCACAAAGTCGTCGAGGGTTTTGGGGCGCAGGCGATCGGCCAGGGGAGCCACCTTGGCCAGGGTGGTGTCGCGGTGGTGCCCAAACAGGTCACTCAAGGTCGCTCAAGGCCAGTGGCGCGATACCTCCATCATCGGGCCCCTGGCGATACGCTCCGCCCATGCTTCGTCGATCCGCCATCCTGCTGCAGGTCGCCCTGCTGCCCGCGCTGCTCACGGGTTGCCAATTCGGCCAGCCCAACGCCCAGAAACTGCCGCGGGTGCGGACCGAGGTGGTGGAGCCCGCCCGCTTTAGCGACAGCATCGACACGGTGAGCACTCTGGAATCGGCCCAGGTGGTGCAATTGGCCGCCCAGACCAGCGGCCGGATTGTGCAGTTGTTGGTGCGCCAGGGGGATGCGGTGCGCCAGGGCCAGGTGCTGTTGGTGCTTGATCAGGCCCAGTTGCTGGCCGAGGTGGCGAGCCTGCGCTCCCAGATGCAAACCAACAAACTCAACTACGAGCGTTACAACTATCTGGTGAAGCAGGGCGCGGCCAGTGCCCTGCAGCGCGATGACTACCGCCAGAGCTACATCGCCTCCCGCGAAAGCCTGGCTGCGCGCCAGGCCGATCTGGCCTTCAAGGTGTTGCGGGCCCCCATCGCCGGCCGCGTCACGGATCTACGGGTGAAGGCCGGGGATGTGATCCAGGCGGGCACTCCGCTCACCACCTTGATTGGCAACGGTGGGTTGCTCGCTCGGATTGATGTGCCGGCAACGGTTGCCGATCGGGTGAAACCCGGCTTGCCGGTGCAATTGCTCGATCCAATCAGCCAGAGGCCACTGCAAGAAGCCGTGGTGGATTCGGTGGATCCCGGGGTGAGTGTGGCCACCCAATCGGTGCTGGTGAAGGCGGGGTTGGGCCAGGCCAAGGGGCCACTGCGCAATGGCTTGCGGGTGCGCACCCGTCTGGTCTTGGGCAGCCATCAAGCCCTGGCGGTTCCCTTCACGGCCGTGAGCCAACTGGCGGGTCAGAGTTTTGTGTACGTGGTGGGGAGCCTTGAGGATCTCGAACGTCGGCCAGGACGCGCCAACCTGACAGAAGCGCGCCAGTTGCCTCCCGGTACCCAGTTTGCGATCCAAACCCCTGTGCAACTAGGGCCCCTGCAGGGGGATCGCTATCCGGTGACGGAGGGACTGCGGGCCGGTCAGCGGGTGATTGTCACGGGTCTGTTGAATTTGCGCCATGGGTCAGCTGTAAAGACCGTTCACACCCGTTAAGTTGCGCCCACATGGTTGTTGTCTGTGGACCCCCGCACCAGTTCGGCCCGATCGCCCTTGGCCCGCACCTGGAGGATGAAAGCATCGATGGCTTTGCCGGTGCTTGGGCTGATGGCCTTGGCCGGCTGCGGAGGGAAACCGCCTGAACGACCGCCGTTGGTGGTGCAAACCGAAGCCATCGGCGATGCCGAGTTCAGCCCGTCGATTGAGGTGGTGAGTCGGCTGGAATCCACCGCCAATGTGGCGATGCGTCCGGAGGCCGATGGCCGGGTGGTGAAGATCCTGGTCACCCAGGGACAACGGGTGAGGGCCGGCCAGCGGATCCTGGAGCTCGACCACGTGCAGCAAAAGGCCACGCTCAACTCCAGCGTTGCCGGTGCCCGCAAAGACCGGGTGAATGCGGAGCGCTACATCTTTTTGAATGAGCAGGGCGCCGTTTCCACCCGCGACCGCGATTACTACGTCACCCAGGCGATCCAGAGCGCCGATCAAGTGCGCGCCGATGCCGCCAACCTCGGCTACAAATTTGTGACCGCCCCGATCGCCGGAGAAATCGGTGATCTTGACTCGGTCAAGCTCGGCGACTACGTGCGCCAGGGGCAGGCGATCACGGGCATTGTCGACAACTCCACCCTGTGGACGTTGATGGATGTGCCGGCCACCCAGGCCTCCAGCGTGCATCTGGGTCAGACCGTGCTGCTCAAAACCCAGGGAACTCCCGCTGTCACCGGCAGCGGCAAGGTGGTGTTCATCTCCCCCTATTTCGGTGTGAGCGGCAATTCGTCGTCGCCCAACACGGTGTTGGTGAAGGCGGTGTTCCCCAACCTCACCGGCAAGTTGAAAACCGGCCAATACGTGCGCAATCGCATCATCACCAGCACCGCCCGTCAGCTTTCGGTGCCCGTCCAGGCCGTGATGATGCAGGCCCAACAGCCGTTTGTGTATCGCATCTTCCCGCTCAAGCAGGTGCTGCCGAAGATCAAGGCCTCCACCCAAATCCTGCCCGCGGTGAAGCAGAAACTCGAAGCCCTGCCCCCAACCACCCCCATCGTGGTGCAAACGCCGGTTCAGTTGGGTCCCCTCAATGGCAACCGCTACCCCTTGCTCTCGGGGCTGCAGGCCGGTGATCGGGTGGTGGTAAGCAACACGGCGCTGCTGCGAACAGGCATGCCGGTTGCGGTGGCCAACGGAGGCAACTAAGAACCACCATGTCGCTCTCCGATAATTTCATCAAACGGCCTGTTCTGACGACCGTTTGCAGCATCTTGATCGTGCTGGTGGGTTTGATCGCGATTCCCACCCTGCCGATTGAAAACCTTCCCAATATCGCCCCGCCGCTGATTCAGGTCACGGCCAACTACGGCGGTGCCAACTCGGTGGTGACCGAGCAGGCGGTCACCAACCCGCTCGAGCAGCAGATCAACGGGGTGCCCGGGGCGGCCTACATCTCCTCGACCAGCTCCAACACCGGTCAGAGCACGATTCAGGTTTATTTCGACGACGACACCGACATCAACATTGACCAGGTCAATGTGCAGAACCGGGTGTCATTGGCGATGCCCCAGTTGCCCCAGCAGGTGTCGGCCACCGGTGTGTCGGTGATGCAGAGCACCCCATCGATTCTGCTGGCCTACCAGATCACCTCCAGCCAGGGTCAGTTCGACTCGGCCTACCTCAATGGCTTGATCTACGAGCAGCTCTACTACCAGCTGGAACGGGTGCCCGGGGTGGCCCAGGTCAGCATGCTCGGCGGCAGTAATCCGGCGTTTTGGTTGTTTGTTGATCCCCATCGCCTCACCGCCAACCAACTCACGGCCGATCAGGTTGTTTCGGCTGTCAAATCACAGAACAGCGTGGCCATTGGTGGCCTGGTGGGCGGGCCTCCTGCTGGCGGGGATCAGAAATTTGCCTACCCGATTCTGGTCAACGACAACGGCAACCTGGTGTCGGTGGAGCAGCTCAACAATCTGATTGTTGGCAAGACACCCCAGGGCAACCTTTTGAGGCTGCGCGATGTGGGCGAAGCCACCTACGGCTTCAACACCTTTGCCCAGCAGGCCGTGAGTGTGGATGGCTATCCCGCGATCACGGTGGCGGTGTTCCAGACGCCGGAAAGCAACGCGCTGGATGTGTCGGAAGCGGTGGTGGCGGTGATGAACCAGTTCGCCCAGACGGTGCCGCCTGGGATCAACGTGACCCAGATCTACAACATCGGTCAGTTCATCGAATC
>CAYFKI010000133.1:0-4342 GCA_964343525.1 uncultured Cyanobium sp. | reverse complement strand
ATCAGCACCAGCACCACCGATCCCAGCAGCACCGGGCTCAGCACATAGCCAGCGGAGGCATGCAGCAACACCCCCAACAAGGCAACCGCACCGGCGGGCGGATGCAGGCATCGCAGCCATTGGCCAAGCGCGATGGTGAGGCCCACCGCCAGGCCCATCACCCAGAAGGAATGGCCCCACCAGGCCACGCTGACAACACTGACCACCGCACCCAGGGTGTTGCCCAACACGATGTTGCGCGGCTGGGCCAGGGGGCTTTCGGGATGGCCAAACAACAGCACGGTGCTGGCACCGAAGGGAGCCACCACCAAGGCGTCATGACTCCAGACGCTGATCGCCCCAAGGGACGCAATCGCCACCACAGCCCCGAGCCAGGACGCCACCACCTCGTCATGGGCAAAGCGGGGCTGATAGGCACGGCCCTTCTGACGCTCCGCCCGAAGCCTTCCCCAGACCACTAGTTTTGTAGCAACCGCTACACAGTAAATCGGCGATCGCTCCCCCTTGGTCGCGTCAGAACGCCGTGCTGGTGACAATCTCACCACTGGCGATCCGGCTGAGCAGCTGCTGGTAATCGCGCTCGGCTTGATCGGCGTGCCACACCGCCTGTTCAAGCACCGTGGCTTCGAAAGCTTTGGACGTTCCAATCACGTTGCAGATGGCAGCTCGATTGCCGCTGCGGGCATGGGCCTTGGCCAGGGTCCAGCCGCAGAGGCGGCCGTAATCGCTGAGCCCCTCGGCATCGAGGATCGCCATATCAACGGACAGTTTCCAATCGCGAAACTGACGCCAATAAAACTGAAAGCCAGCTGGATTGTCGGTCCAACCGAGAAAGGCATCACTGGCGGTCTGCATCAAACGCTGACCCTGCACCACCCGCTGGCCCTGATGCTCAGGGCTGGGCAGGTTGACGTAGGGCGCCAACACGGAGCGTTGCGCCTCCTTGCTTTGCAGCACGAGCACCTCGTCGCCGCGCTGATCCACCCAAAGACCAATGGCGCAGCGCAGACCCACCGAGCCAACGCCCACCGCCTTGAACGCCGTATCGACCCAGCGAAAATTGGCAAGCAAGGTTTGCAACTCGGGGCGGAGATTGGCCAGGTAGAGCTGATACGTCTGCTGATTCCACGCGTCCTGCGACATGTGGTGATCCAGCCACTTGCCCTGAAATTCTGAGAAGCTGAAGATGAGGGGCGGGTCGTGGCGGAATCGCATGGCGCCTGAAGAATCCAGTTCGCACAGCTTTTTCACCGCCTGGCGGCTGTTGCGTTGTTCTGCCCGGGCCGCCAACGCCTGAACATGGCGCTGCAGGGTTTTGCTCTCAGTTTCCGCAATGAAACGCTCGAGATCCAGGCGCATCACCCACATCTCCAAAACCGGCATGGCCGCAAATTGCGCCATGGCTTTCGCGTAGGCGCGAACCGTGCGGCGACACACCTTCTCCTGCCACTTCGCGCTGAGATTCAGATCACGGGCTGCCAGAACCATGCTGGCCGCTAGCCGTTGCACGTCCCACTCGAAGGGACCGGGATGGGTTTCGTCGAAATCGTTGAGATCAAACAGCAGTTGCCGCTCCGGCGAGCCGTAAAAGCCGAAGTTCAACAAATGGGCATCACCACAGAGCTGCACCATCACCCCGGCGTGGGGTTGGCGCGCCAGATCGGCCGCCATCACCGCAGCGGCACCCCGATAAAAGGTGAATGCACTCACCGCCATACGGCTGTGCCGTACCGGCAGCAGCCAATCCAGCCGGCCCTGCTCCTGGGCAAGCAACAGATCGATCGGGTCTGGTCGCTCCCGCAGTAATGATGTTTCCATCAAGTGGCTTGTCCGGCTGCTTCTGCAGTTAGGAGATCGCGCCCCTGCAAGCTCATGGGTTGGACTTGGCCTCCGCCGGATCCAGGGCGATGTGGTTCAGCAGGGTGGTGGTGAAGGCAAACAGCAGAAAGGGCAGCGACAGCACCAGGATGATCCCCACCACCACCAGGGCAAAGATCGGGTTGTGGGCTCCCATCAGGGCCATGCCGGCCGCCAGGCTCACGAAAATCACCACCATCCACACGATGATCTGGGCGTAGATATCGCCGAAGGTGAGGGTGCAGCGGAGCTGGTAAGCCTGATGACGGTCCATGGGATGGGACGGCAGCTCTTCCAGCTAAGGAAAGTTTGGCTTTGTTGATCGGAGTCCTCAACAACTGTTTTCAGTTGCCTGCGCTGCCTACCCTGCTCGAATCAACCGTGCACGGCCATGACTCCCCACGACCTGGGACTGCTGGTGGAGCTGCTGCTGCCGGGGATGCTGCTGTCGGTGCTGGTGCTCTCCACCTTCGCCGCCGGGGGCTGAGGGAAAGCTCCTGATCGATCGCCCAGGGCAAGGGGCGCCCCATCGCCGGTCCCATCGATCAGTCCTTCCTCACAAATTGCCAGGGGGGCTCTCCGCTTTGGGTTGTTCTCCATAGGGTGTGGACAAATTCCGGCTTGGGCCCTTGTCGGTTCGCCTTTCGATCGTCACGGTTGTGGTGAGCGTGGTGCTCGTGCTCACGGGCCTGTGGGTGGGCGGCAACGTCAACCTGCTGCCGATCGATGCCAGCACCAATGCGCCCGTCTACGACGAGCTGTTCCGGGTGCTGTTCAGCATCGGCACGATGCTGTTTCTGGGAGTGGTGGGGCTGCTCGGCTACAGCCTGATTCGCTATCGCCGCGTCGAAGGCGACCTCGGCGATGGCGCCGCCATCGAAGGCAACCTGCCACTGGAGATTGTCTGGACAGCCATCCCAGCGGTGGTGGTGCTGTTTGTGGGCCTCTACAGCTACAACATCTACGACCGCATGGGCGGCATGGCCCCCCTGGTCGACCACACGTCGATGCACCAGGCCGGCATGCACGACATGGCGGGCATGCAGGACATGGCCGGCATGCACGACAACCAGGTTTGGGGAGGCATCAGCGCCACGCCGGGAGCCACACCGGCGGTGTCGGTTGACGTGACGGCGATGCAATTCGCCTTCATCTTCCGCTACCCCAACAGCAACATCATCAGCGGCGAGCTGCACGTGCCCGAAGGCGAGCTGGTGGAGTTGCGCATGCAGGCCAACGACGTGATCCACGCCTTCTGGGTGCCCCAGTTCCGCCTCAAGCAAGACATCATTCCTGGCCAGCCCACCGTGCTCACCTTCACCCCCAGCCGGGCGGGCACCTACCCGATCATCTGCGCCGAGCTGTGCGGTCCGTACCACGGCGGCATGCGCAGTTCGGTGGTGGTGCATGAGCGCGATGCCTTCGACGACTGGCTCGCAAAAAACACTCCGCCCGCAGTGGAATCCTGAGGACCCCAAGGCCATGGCTACCACCTTTCCACCCGTGCTGCCGATCCGCCTCCAACCCCAGGGTTGGTTGCGCTATTTCAGCTTCAGCCTTGATCACAAGGTGATCGGCATCCAATACCTGGTCACGGGCTTCCTCTTCTATCTGGTGGGCGGGCTGCTAGCGGGCATGATCCGCACCGAACTGGCCACCCCCATCTCCGATTTCCTCAGCCGCGAGGCCTACAACGAAGTGCTCACCATGCACGGCACGGTGATGATCTTCCTCTGGATCGTGCCGGTGGTGAATGGCGCCTTTGGCAACTACCTGGTGCCGTTCTATGTGGGCGCCCGGGACATGGCCTTCCCCAGGCTGAACGCCGTGGCCTTTTGGTTGATACCACCGGCGGGGTTGATCCTGATCGCCAGCTATTTCATCGGTGGTGCCTCCCAATCGGGCTGGACCGCCTATCCCCCCTTGAGCCTCACCACCCCAGCCGCAGGCCAGGTGGTGTGGATTTTGAGCGTGCTGTTGCTGGGGGGCAGCTCGATCCTGGGGGGCATCAATTTCATCGCCACGATCCTCAAGCTGCGGCGGCCTGGGCTCAAGCTGATGCAGCTACCGATGTACTGCTGGGCCATGCTCGGCACCAGCATTTTGGTGGTGCTCTCAACGCCGGTTCTGGCTGGCACCTTGATCCTGCTGGCCTTCGACATCGTGGCCCACACGGGCTTTTTCAACCCTGGCCAGGGGGGCAATGTGGTGGTGTATCAGCACCTGTTCTGGTTCTATTCCCACCCGGCGGTGTACATCATGGTGCTGCCGGCCTTCGGGCTGGTGAGTGAAATCCTGCCGGTGCACGCCCGCAAGCCGCTGTTCGGCTACACCACGATGGTGTATTCGATCCTGGCGATTGTGTTCCTGGGCTTGATCGTGTGGGCCCACCACATGTTCACCAGCGGTACACCGCCCTGGATGCGCCTGTTTTTCACGATTGCCACCTCGTTCATCGCCGTTCCCACCGGCATCAAGTTCTTCA
>CAYFKI010000132.1:0-4345 GCA_964343525.1 uncultured Cyanobium sp. | reverse complement strand
CTTCAGCTACGAGGCCCTCGCCGCCGCCCCGCTCCCCGCCTCTGCCCAGCTGCTGGTGTTAGCGCTCCTGTTGCTGGGTTTTGGCATCAAGCTGCCGGTGGTGCCCCTGCATGGTTGGCAACCGTTCACCTATGCGGAGGCCCCTCCGCCGGTGGTGATGCTGCTGGGCGGGGTGGTGTCGAAGCTGGGGGCCTACGGCCTGCTGCGCTTTGGGGTGGGCTTGCTGCCGGATGCTTGGGGCGCGGTGTCTCCCTGGATCGCGGCCGCCGGTGCGGTGAGTGCGGTGTATGGCGCTCTCAATGCGATCGCCTCCACCGAGATGCGCCGTCTGATGGCCTATAGCTCCTTGGGCCACATGGGCTTGCTGGTGCTCGCCCTGGCGGCCGCCACACCGATGAGCCTGCAGGGAGCCGTGGCCCAGGTCCTGGCCCATGGTCTGATCGTGGCCCTGCTCTTCGCCTGTGTGGGGCTGATTCAGCGCAAGACCGGCACCACGGTGATCGCCGAGCTCTCCGGCTTGATGAACCCGATCCGCGGGCTGCCTTTCACGATGGGACTGCTGCTGCTGGCCCTGATGGCCGCCGCCGGAATCCCCGGTCTGGCGGGTTTCCCGGCCGAGCTCCTGGTCTTCGAAGGCAGCTGGACCGTGTTCCCCCGCGCCACCTTGATCTGCCTGGTGGCGTCTGGCTTTACGGCGGTCTACGCCGTGCGGCTGTTCAACCGCGTGGGCTTTGGCCGCCTCGACAATGCCCGGGCCGATTGGCAGAGCACCCGCTGGGGTGAACGCTTCCCAGCGCTGGTGCTCAGTGGGCTCGTGGTGCTGGCCGGCCTTTGGCCCAGCGGCCTCACGGGTTGGAGTGAAGCGAGCACGGCGTCTTTGGCTCTTCGCCACACCGATCCGGTGGTGCAACAGCTGGCCTTGGTTCCTTCTGCATCCCTGATCGCGTCGGCGTCTTCGATCTCGCCTTTGTCCTCGCAATCGCTACCGGCATGACAACCACCATTTCGCCCCAGGGCACGGCAACGTCGCGCATTCCCCCCTCCACCCATCCCTACGCCGATGTGATCCATCGGCTGGAGGCGGGCGGCTCGATGCTGCCCGATACCCCCGAGAACCTCAAGCAGATCATTGGCATTTACAAGGCCTACGCCGTGCCAATGGACTTCTATTGGCGCGATCTGCTCTACATCGCCGAGCAGGTGTTTCTCAACCCACTTCCGGCGTTCAAATACTTCATCTCCCAGGAGTATCTGGACCGGCCGAACAGCTACGCCGGCGATCAATCCCAGCTCCGTATCTGGCGTGGAACGGAGAAGGCCCACCCCGAGCTCCTGGCGTTCATGGAGCGGGGTGAAACCCGGCGCATGCCGAAGCTGCTCCACCACCTCTGGCATGACCGGGTGAACATGGAGTTTGCCGAGGCCTGCATGCAGGCCATGCTCTGGCACCAGGGCATGGGCGGCCGCTTCAACGACTACCTCGAAACCGACGCCTACCGCACCAACGCCGATCGGGCGATCAAGGCCTACTTCAAGGGCAATCCCGTGATGCTGGGGCTCTATGCCCTGTTCCCAGACATGTTCCTGGAACAGGTCAAGCAGCTGAGCTACTACGCCAACTTGGGCCTGTTCTGGGAAGTGATGGCGCCGGTGTTTTTTGAGATGAGCGACCTCTACGACGAGGGCAAATTCTCAGGCGTTCCCGATGCAATGAACTTTTTGGTGAATGGCATCTTCGCTGTGGCGGGGCGGCCGATCTATCACCACGTGTTCATTCGCGGCGAGTGCTTCGAGATCATCCCCAAAAGCGAAGGGTTCACCTGGTTGTACGAGGCGGCCCTCCCCTATGTGGAAGCGGTGTTCTATCGCACATCACCGTTTCGAGGCACCAAGAGCTACAACGCCCAGGCCGACCAGGTGCCCGCCAACCAGGCGGATTTCCACTACGGCATTCTCTACGCCGATGTGTATCCGGTGGGTTCGGCCGGGATCCCTCCCACCTTGCTCATGCAGGACATGCTCCATTTCCTGCCCCCTTACCTCAAGGAGATCTACGGGCAGCACCGCCGCGGAGAAGAGGATGCCCTGATTCAGCTGGGGATCACCTTCCAACGCTCGATGTACAACGTGACATCGGCGGTGATCCAGGCCCTGCGCTGCGCCCTGCTCTACCCACTGGATGACACCGACCCAGAGCACCTGATGGACAACCGCCGTTTCTTTGAGGCGCAAATGGATCGGTTCCTCCGCCCCGAAGCCCGCCTCCCCGACATCCAGACCCAGGACTACCGCTAATGGCCACCATTCTTGAAACCGCCGCCTCGGCTGGTTGCTTCAACACCTTGCTGGCCGCTGTTGATGCGGCCGGCCTGCGCGATGCCCTGGAGAGCCCCGGCCCTTTCACCGTGTTTGCACCGGTGGATGACGCCTTTGCCGCCCTTCCGCCGGGAACCGTGCAGACCCTGGTCGACAACCCACCCCAGTTGGCGAGGATTCTCAAGTTCCATGTGCTCAGTGGCACCCATGCCCGGGCTGATCTGGTGAACCAGAGCGCATGGACCACCCTCGAGGGGGCGCCCGTGCCGATCCGGCGCCCGGAACCTTTTGAAGTGAAGAACGCAACGGTGCTCACCGCCGACATCGTCTGCGACAACGGCGTGGTGCACGTGATCAATCGGGTGATGTTGCCGGGATGACCAACCACCCCTCTGCGCGTGCTTTGCCGCCGGCCTGGCACCACCTCCCTCCGGCGGAGTGTTTGCAGCGGCTTGAGGTGGGCCCGGAGGGGTTAAGCACCGCCGTGGCTGCCCGCCGCCTAGCCGATGGGGGGGCTAACAAGCTCGAGCTGAGCGCCGGCCGCAGTGCCCTGGAGATCCTTTGGGATCAGTTCAGCAACGTGATGTTGTTGATGCTGCTGGCGGTGGCAGCGGTGTCAGCGGCCGTGTCGCTGCATCAGCAGGAATTCCCCAAGGACGCGATCGCCATCTTGGTGATCGTGATCCTCAATGGCTTGCTCGGCTATCTGCAGGAGAGCAAGGCCCAGCAGGCGCTGCTCGCCCTGCGCGACATGGCCCAGCCGCTGGTGCAGGTGCGCCGGGATGGCCAATGGCAGCGCCTTTCGAGTGAATGGCTCGTCCCTGGTGATCTCATCCGCCTGGAGGCGGGTGATCGGGTGCCGGCGGATGCGCGCCTGCTCGAGGTGGCCGATCTTGGGGTGCGGGAGGCCGCTCTCACGGGTGAAGCCGAAGCGGTGTTCAAGCAGGCAGACCTCCTGCTCGAGCCCGACACGCCGGTGTTGGAGCGGCAGAACTGCCTCTTCCAGGGCACCGAAGTGGTGCGCGGCCGTGCGCAAGCGGTGGTCACGGCCACCGGCATGGCCACCGAGCTTGGCCAGATCGCTGAGCTGATCAACACCGCGGGCGGCGAGAGCACGCCGCTGCAGGAACGCCTCGATGGGCTGGCCAAAGTGCTGGTGGCCAGCGCCCTGGCCCTGGTGGCGGTGGTGGTGTTGCTGGGCTGGCTGCTGGGCCAGTCGTTGATGGATCTGCTGGAGGTGTCGCTGTCAATGGCGGTGGCGATCGTGCCCGAAGGCTTGCCGGCGGTGATTACGGTGACGTTGGCGATCGGCACCCAGCGCATGGTGCGCCGGGCCGCCCTGATCCGGCGGCTGCCGGCGGTGGAGGGGTTGGGTTCGGTCACCGTGATTTGCTCGGATAAAACCGGCACCCTCACCCAAAACCGCCAGGTGGTTCAGGAGCTGCGGGTGGGCACCGAGATGGTGGGCGTGGAGGGCCAGGGGTATGAGCCCAGCGGTGCCCTGACGGCCGCAAGCTTGGCTCCACCAGAGGGCGCCAACCCGGGAGCCTGGGCTGGTGCGCGCACCCTGCTGCTGCAGGCCGGTGTGCTGTGTAGTGATGCCGAGCTGAAACGCCAGGCGGATGGCTCGTGGGATGTGCTGGGGGATCCCACCGAGGGGGCCCTTTCGGTGGTGGCCGCCAAGGCCGGCATCGACGACTTCGACCTGCGCAACCGCTTCCGCCGGGCGGCCGAAATCCCCTTCAGCTCCGAGCGTCAGCTGATGGCGGTGTGGATCGAGGATCCCCACGGCGACCTGCAGACCCCCCTGGGCGACAGCGCTAAGGATTCGAGCCGTTTGCTGATCAGCAAAGGGGCGCCCGAAGTGATCATCGGCCACTGCGATCGCTGGATCGATGGCAGCGGCGTTGTGGCCCTCACGGAGACCCAGCGCCAGTGGTGGTTGGAGCAGGCGCGCCAGCTCGCCGCGGCGGGTTTACGGGTGCTCGCCTTCGCCTGCGCCCCCCACCACGCCAGCTCAGAGCTAGAC
>CAYFKI010000131.1:0-4357 GCA_964343525.1 uncultured Cyanobium sp. | reverse complement strand
GCTGGTGCGTCCAGCGCCTGTGTCCAACGACACAGGTCCCGGTCAGTGGATGCTGACGGCCTCGGCGAATTGCCATGCAGGTCTGGGATAGTTCGTCACACTGATCCCAAACGAAATCTGCAGCTGTGAACCAGTCCCTTTCTTCGTTGGCCCTGATGACCCTCCGCCAATTGCGCGAGGTGGCCAGCGAGCTGGGAGTGAGCCTCTACAGCCGCAAATCCAAAGAAGAATTGCTGGACGCGATTGAATCGCGGAAAAACAACGCCAAGCGAAGCCTCAAGGCGATCGAAGCCGAACTCTCACCGGCACCCAGGCCCACAGCGTTCACCAACGTGGTGTTCCTGCCCCGTGATCCCCAGTGGGCCTACGTGTTCTGGGAAATCTCGGACGCTGACCGCGCCAAGGCCCAGGCCGCTGGCGCCAGCCAACTCTGCCTGCGGGTCGCCGATGTGACCGGTCTTTCCGGCGGCTCCGCCCACCCCCACGCCCTTCAAGAGGTGGTGGTGGATAGCCATGCCACCGAGTGGTATCTGCCGGTGCCCCTGTGCGATCGCGACTACCGCGTGGAATTGGGGTACCGCAAAGGCGGCAGCGGCGGCTGGATTTCCCTGGCCTTCTCCTCGGTGGCCCGGGTGCCCGCCCTGCACCCCAGCGAACAGATCCTGGATCAATTCGTGCCCTTCTCCCTCGACAGCGCCGCAACCGTCAACCTTCCGACCCTGATGGAACCCGGTGATGCGGGCCTGCACGAACGGCTCTACCAAACCGCCACATCCCAATTCCGTCGTCTGGGTCGCGGTTCCGAAGCCTTCCACGAACTGGAAGCAGCGGGCCTCGACACCAACGAACTCAATGCCTCGGGTGCCGGCCTGTGGGCCAGCGGTCGCAACGAAAGCGGTGTGGGCGGGGTCGCCCCTCGCCAGCGCTCCTTCTGGTTGGTGGCCGATGCTGAATTGATTGTGTACGGGGCCACCGATCCTTCCGCCCGCCTCACCATCGGCGGTGAAGAGGTGCCCCTCTCCGGTGATGGCACCTTCCGGGTGCAGGTGCCCTTCCGCGACGGCCAGCAGCTCTACCCGATCGAAGCGATTGCCGCCGATGGCGTGCAGAAGCGCAACATCACGCTGGAGTTCAACCGAATCACCCCCGAAGACAACAGCAACCCCGCCGATAAAGCCATCCCCGAATGGTTCTAAGCCAGCTGGCATGAAACAGGCTCTGGTGGCATCCACGCCCCTGGTGGGGGCCCTGGGTTTTCCCTTGATTGTGTTGGTGGTGCTGCAAAAGGCGGGCATTCCCGCGGCAGTCCTTACCGCTGTGATCCTCTCCACCGTGTGGTTTGTGGCCATGCTGCGCACGGCTGAAATGCCAGGCCACCACTAAGTCCAGGCCGGTGTGGGAACCATCAACACCCAGGGTTCCTGGGGATTGATGGCCGTTGGTTGTTCATCGCTTTTTTGGCGAAGGCACGCGGGGTGTCTTGGCGCCATGGGCTCCCTGGCCCTGGTGCTCGGGGGTTGCAGCATCCAGGGCCGCCTGCTGGGCCAGGGCCCGAAGGATCTGCCCTTACCGCCTGGCATTGAGGTGGTCTTCAACCACAACAGCCAGCACCACTACCGCAGCCCGATCACCGGCCAGTGGCGCGAGGGCGACGACCTCGAGGCCTTCCTGTTGCAATCGATTGCCTCGGCCCATCAGGAAATCCTGGTGGCCGTGCAAGAACTCTCCCTCCCCAAGGTGGCAGCCGCCCTGGTGGAGAAACGCCGCCAAGGGGTCACGGTGAAGGTGGTGCTGGAGAACACCTACAGCACGCCCTGGAGCCAGGAACACCCCGCCGATCTGGTGCCGCACCAGCGCCAACGCCATCAGCAGCTCGAGCAGTTGGGCTGGGGGGATGCCCTGCTCCTGCTGCAACGCGGGGGGGTGCCGATGCTCGATGACACCGCCGATGGCAGCAGCGGCAGCGGCCTGATGCACCACAAGTTCATGGTGGTGGATCGCCAGGTGGTGGTCACGGGTTCGGCGAATTTCACGCCGTCGTGCATCCATGGCGATCCGGATGATCCCCAAACCCGGGGCAATGCCAACCACCTGCTGCGCTTCCACAGCCGGGCCCTTGCCGCTCTCTTTGCCGAGGAATTCGAACGGATGTGGGGCGATGGCCCCGGCGGCCAACCCGATAGCCGCTTCGGGATCGCCAAAAACGAAGGCGGCTTGCAGGAGGTGATGGTGGGCCCCACCAAGGTGGGGGTGCTGTTTGCACCGCACCGGCGCCAAGACCCCAACCAGGGCCTGCTGCTGCTGGAAACGCTCCTGGCGGGCGCCCGGCACCGGCTCGACATGGCCCTGTTTGTGTTGTCGGAGCAAGGGATTGCCGACACCCTCGCCAGCCTGCAGGCCAAGGGCGTGGTGATCCGGCTGCTGGCCGATCCGGGCTTTGCCAACCGCTCCTTCAGCGAAATCCTCGACCTGCTCGGCACCCAACTACCCGATCGCGTTTGCAAAGTGGAGGCCCACAATCACCCCTTCCGCACACCGCTGGAAGGCGTTGGAACGCCGCGCCTAGCCCCGGGCGACAAACTCCACCACAAAGTGGCCGTGATCGATGGACGCACCGTGATCACAGGCTCCTTCAACTGGAGCCCCAGTGCTGCCCATCAGAACGATGAAACCTTGCTGGTGATCGATTCACCGCTGCTGGCCAGGCATTTCACCGCCGAGATCGATCGCCTCTGGAAAGGGGCCGAGCTGGGCATCAGCCCGCGGCTTGCGCGCAAGCAAGCCCGCCTGCGCGCCCGCTGCGGCTCTGGCCAGGCCCGAACGGTGGGCCAGTAGCCAAGCTCCTTATCACCATTAGCGTGAAGCCATCCCCTGGCTGTCGTGCGTTGATGCTGGCCTTCCTTCTGGCAACGACCGTTCTGGCCAAGCCCCACCCCGCCTGTGCGGTGACCAAGGAGTTTGTGGGCACGGCCCCTTCCGACATCATCCAGCAGAAATTTGAGGCCCACTTCCAGCTGCCCCTGAACCGGGTCGACTGCCGCGACAACGGGCTCTGCTATCAGACCTGGGGCAAGGATTGCCCCCAGGCCACCCAATGAGGCCCTGAAGCACGGGATTAGCATCCCTTTCAAGAGCAGCCAAGGCATCCATGGATTCCCAAATCGCCTCCCGAATCCATTCCCCCACCCTGGATGCGATCCAGCTGATGCTGCGCGATCTGCACACCCGCCACGACGAGATCCGCCATCGGGCGGCCTTTCGCGGCTGCACCAAAGAACTGCTCGCCGTGCAGCAGGAACTGGTGGATTACCTCTTGGCCAAAAAAAGCCAGTTAATGGGGCAAACGAGCACCGCAAGCAGCAGCGACACCCGCAATTACAACTCCTTCCTCTGAGCCTGCTTCGGTTGTGATCGTGGGTGCCGGTCCAGCCGGCGCCTGCCTCAGCCTGCTGCTGACCCAGGCCGGCATCCCCGTCACCCTGGTGGAAGCCCAAAGCCACCACCGCAAAGCCTGGCGCGGCCAAGCCCTGATGCCCTCCGGCCTGGAGGTGCTGGCTCGGATGGGCTTGGGGCCCCTTGTGGAGCAACTCCCCCGGCTTCCCCTCGCTGGCTGGCGCTTTGTGGTGCACGGCCGACCGCTGTTCACGGCGCCCGAACCGATCGGTGCTGATCCCAGCCCCCCCTGCACCCTGATAAGCCAGGAGGCCTTGCTCGCGGCCTTGATCGAGCGGGCGCAGCGCACCGGCCGGCTAACGCTGCTGAGCCCCGCCTCAGCCACCCAGTTGCTCCAGGGCGATGGGTGCATCACAGGCGTGGAGCTCGCCGATGGCCGCAAGCTGGAGGCCGATCTGGTGGTGGCCTGCGATGGGCGTCAGTCGCTGCTGCGCCAGGAGGCGGGCATCGCCCTGGTGAGCCAATCCAGCCCGATCGATGTGCTCTGGTTTGAACTAGCGGGCCGGTGCCCCTCTCCGGCAGAGGGCCACTTCACCACCGTTGTGGGCACGCACCACACCTTCAGCTTGTTTGAGCGGGCCGGCGGCGGCCAGCAGCTGGGCTGGGTGCTGGATCCAGGTCAACCCACCCCCCGGCTCAGCCACCCGCAGTGGATCGAGCAATTCGTGAGCCAAAGCCCCACCGCTTGGGCGGACTGGTTCGAAGAGGCCGCCGGCACCCTGCGGGGACCCAGCCGACTGCGGGTGCAGGTGGGGATGGCCGAGACCTGGTGGAAACCGGGCCTGCTGCTGCTAGGCGATGCGGCCCACCCGATGAGCCCGGTGCGGGCCCAAGGGATCAACATGGCCCTGCGCGATGCGTGGGTAGCGGCGCAGCACTTACATGACCTGGCGGCCATCGAAGC
>CAYFKI010000130.1:0-4409 GCA_964343525.1 uncultured Cyanobium sp. | reverse complement strand
GGGCTCTGGCGGTGGGATTGGAGCAAGCGGTGCGCCAGATGAAGGCCTTGGTGCAGAATCCGCGCCGCGACCCCCTGTTTGGCAGCCCCCAGCCATGAGCACCTATTACTTCGTTGCCGCCAGCGAGGCGTTCCTCACCGAGGAGGAGCCCCTGGATGAAGTGCTGCGCGAACGGGTTCGCAACTACGGGGAACAGAACAAACCGATCGATTTCTGGTTGGTGAAGCGGCCGGCGTTCCTCGACGCCCCCGAACTCGAACCGGTGGCCTCGGCCGTGCCCCGGCCCGCCGCAGCGGTGGTGTCCACCGATGAGAAATTCATCACCTTCCTCAAGCTGCGGCTCGAATTTGTGGCCTACGGCCAGTTCGAGGCACCTTCGGCCACCATCCCCGATGCCCTGCGGGGCGCCTAAAACAGGCCCAAAAACCGCTTGCGCTCCCCCTCAGCGGGCAGCTCGCGCCGCCCGTCCTGCTGGTAGCGGGGCTTGCTGTCACCGATGGTGAACACGGCCTCTTTGTTTTTCCACCACACCCAATCGCGGATGGGCGGGGTGTTGGCCAGCTGCTCGCGGGTAAGCCCCAGGCCCAACTTCGACGACGCATCCAGCAGCACATCCAGCATCTGCTCACCATCGGCGCAGGCCGCCAGGGCCTGGTTGGTGCGCTTGGCCCCGTTGAGGGCCTTCACCAGGGCGTTGATGCGCTGGCTCACCGGCAGCGATTTGAGATCGGGAGCTGGCGCATCGGGAGTAGGGGCTGGCGCCGCGGAGGGTGGATTTTCCATGCTGGGCCAAGCGATCTGGGGCGACGGTACCAGCGTTTCTGCATCCAACTACTGACAATCCAGGGGTCGACACGTCAGAGTGGGCTCGAAGCGAAGGACTGATGACGTCCCCCTTACGGTCTCGACGCCACTGGGTCATCGGGGACGTTCACGGCTGTGCCGATGCCTTACGCGAGCTGATTCGCCTGATTCCCCAAGGGGATCCCCTGGTGCTGTGCGGGGATGTGATCAACCGCGGACCCCAGATCCTCGAGACGATGGAACTGGCTTGGTCCCTGGTGGAAAGCGGCCGGGCGGTGTGGCTGCAGGGCAACCACGAAGCAGATCTGGCCAAGGCCCTGGCCAAGGGCAGCCAGGAAGCCCAGCGCGCCCTAGCCGGCTGCACCACCTTCCGCCAACTGGGCGAACTCACCTGCCGCCAATGGTTAGGGCGCCTGGCCACCCTTCCCACCACCTACACGGGCGATGGCTGGGTGGCCACCCATGCGGGCTTTGATCCCCAAACCTGGCAGCCCGATCTCAACATCCGCATGGCCTTCTGGCAGGCCTATGACGGCCGCTTTGGCGAGGTGATCATTGGCCACACGCCCGGCCCCCATGTGCGGCGGCTCAACCAAATCGTGATGGTCGACACCGGCGCCTGCTACGGCGGTGAACTCTCGGCCTACTGCCCAGAAACGGGCGCCATCCTGCAGGTGCCTGGCTTGCGCAACCTGGCCCCAATCCCCGCCCTCGCCGGCTCTAGCCGCCCCGCTCCGCTCAGCGGCTACCTGCCCTAGGGCCGGGTTCCTTGCTCACAATTTTCCGGAGCAACAGGGCAGAACTGCTGGCCCAGCTGCTGGCCACCCAGCTGCGGCTTGATCCCCCTGGCCCCTTTGAGGAGGTGCAGGTGGTGGTGAACACCTGGCCCACCAGCCGCTGGCTGGGGGAACAACTGGCCGAGGGCCTTGGGGGCATTGCCGCCAACATCCGCTTTCCGTTCCCCGGCAGCCACCTGCGCAGCATCGTGCAGCGCCTGCTGGATGAGCCGGCGTCGCCCAGCCCGGCCCCGGTGGCGGATCCCTGGCGGGCGAGCCAGTTGGTGTGGCCGGTGCTGGAGCTGCTCCCCGGCCTGCTGGCGGCCCCAGAAGCCGAGCCCCTGGCCCGCTGGCTTTCCGAGCGCAGCCAGCACCAAAGCCTCGACCTCGCCCACTGGCAGATGGGGCGCGCCATCGCCGATGCCTTCGACGACTACGCCCTCTACCGGCCCGCGATGCTGGCCGCCTGGTGGCAGGGCATGGGCGTGGATGGCGTTGGCCAACCCCTGGCCGACAGCCAGCGCTGGCAGCCCCTGTTGCTCGCCGCCCTGCGCGATCGGCTGCAGGAGCAACCCTTTGGCTTGAAGGTGCTGGCGGCCATTGAGCGACTGCGCCAGGCGCCACCGCCCCAAGGGCTGTTGCCCTCCCACCTGCGCCTGTTTGGCCTGAGCAGCCTGGCGCCGATTCAGGTGCAGCTGCTCCAGGCCCTCAGCGGCCATCTGCCGATCGACCTCTACCTGCTGACCCCTTGCCCCGACCTCTGGCAGCGCTGCAGCAACCGCCGCCAACGGCTGACACCCCTGGTGGCGCTGCAGGAACCCTTTGCCGCCGATTGGCTGCTGGAGGCACCGGGCCTGGAAGCGCGCTTTGGCCGGCTAGGCGCGGAATTTCAACAGTTGCTCGAGGGCACCGGCGAGAGCCAGCTGGGACAAGCGGATGAACTGGATCTGTTCTTCGCCGCCGCCGACACCCATCCGGGCCCCGGCCCGGCACCGCTGTTGGCCCAATTGCAACAGCAACTCGCCCAGCCAGCCATGGCGCCCCCCCTGGAGCGCGCCCCAACGGATAGCTCGCTCGAATTCCATCCCTGCCCTGGCCGGCTGCGGCAGGTGCAGATCGTGCGCGATCGCCTGCTGCAATGGATGGCCGCCGATCCCAGCCTGCAGCCGCGCGACATCCTCGTGATGACGCCCCAGGTGGATGCCTTTGCGCCCCTGGTGAGTTGTGTGTTTGGCGATAGCGATGCCACGGGCGTACAGCTGCCCTGGCGCCTCACCGACCGCAGCCAGCAAAGCGAAGCCGGCATCAGCCGCACCCTGCTGCAGCTCCTCCAACTCGCCAGCGAGCGGCTGACGGCCTCCTCCCTGGAAAGCCTGCTGGACAGCCCTGGCCTACAGGCCCAGTTTCGGCTGAGCAGCCATGAGATCGCCCAGCTGCATGGGGTGCTGCAGCGCTGCGGGTTCCATTGGGGCCTCGACGCTGCCGACCGCGGGTCCGAGCAGGCCACTGGCAGCCTGAGCTGGGCCATTGATCGGCTGCTGCTGGGGTTGGTGCTGCCCGAAACCCCAGGCCTGGCCCCCAGCGAAACGGCGCCCCTGGCCCTGGGCCAAGACCTGGAGCTGGTGGGGCGCTGGCTGCATCTGCTCACCCGCGTGCGGCACTGGCTGGGGGTGTTGCGCCGCAAGCGCCTCCATCCGGAGTGGGCCGACGTGCTGCAGGCCCTGCTCGCCGATCTGTTTGGGGAGGGGGGCGATCAAGCCTGGGAACTGCCCGAGATCCTGGCGGCGATCGATGACTGGCAGCAGGCCGCTGCCGGCTGCACCCTGCCGATGGAAGCGGCCGTGGTGGCGGCCGTTCTGGATGAGCGGCTAGCGGCGGATTCCGGGCGCTTCGGCCACCGCAGCGGGGCCCTCACCATCAGCGCCCTCGAGCCCATGCGGGCCATCCCCCATCGGGTGATTGTGTTGATGGGCCTGGATGCCAGCCAGTTCCCCCGCCTGCGCCAACGCTCAGGCTTCCACCTGATGGAGCAGCGGCGCCAGCTGGGCGATCCCCACAGCAGCGACCAAGACCGCTACGTGCTGATGGAGGCCCTGCTCTCCGCCCGCGACCACCTGCTGGTGACCTGGAGCAGCCGCGATGAGCGCCATGGCGAGCCCCTGCCACCGGCCACCCCCGTGCGCCAGTGGATCGAATGGTTGCAGAGCCAGCTGCCCTGCGGGGGCTCCGAGCTGGTGGTGGAGCATCCGGCCAACCCCCTGGAGCGGGCCAATTTCCTGCCCATGGGCAACCGTCCCCCCGGCAGCTGTGACCGGCGGCTGCTGGAAGCCCGCCGGCTCCTCGATGCCGCCCGGCTGCGCTCTTGGCTCCCGCTCGCCAGCCAACCGCTGCCCCTGGAAACGCCTGAGCTGCCAGGGGCCTCGGCAGCCAGCCAACCGGCTCACGACAACGACCCGGAGGCGGCCTTCAACGCCCTGCAGCATTGGCTGATCGCCCCCCAGGCCCAATGGCTGGAGCAGCTGGGGCTCAAGCCCCGGGAATGGGCCCAGCTGCTGGAAGACTTCGATCGCACCAGCCTGGATGAACGGCAGCGTTCCCAACTGCTGGGGGAGGCGCTCGGGAGTGAGGGCCACAACGATCCCCAAACCTGGCTGGAGCAGCACCGCGGCCAGGGCCTGCTGCCACCAGGTGCAGCCGGCAGCCTCGAGGCCCGCACCCTGGCCCAGCGCTGGCAGGGGCTGGAGGCGAGCCTGGAGCTGCTGGGGAAACCCCAGCGGGTCGTGGCGCACTGGCAGCAGTGGCAAACGGCCGTGGAGCAACGCGGAACCA
>CAYFKI010000129.1:0-4415 GCA_964343525.1 uncultured Cyanobium sp. | reverse complement strand
TGCAGAAGCCCATCACCCGCTCCACACCGGCGCGGTTGTACCAGCTGCGATCAAACAGCACCATCTCCCCGGCCGAAGGGAAATGCTCCACGTAGCGCTGGAAATACCACTGGGTTTTCTCCTGATCGGAGGGGGTACCCAGCGCCACCACCCGGCAACCGCGCGGATTGAGCGGTTCGGTGATGCGTTTGATCATGCCCCCCTTGCCGGCTGCATCACGGCCCTCAAACAGCACGATCAGGCGAAAGCCGCTGGCCTTGATCCAGTACTGCATCTTCACCAGCTCCACCTGCAGGCGGGCCAACTCCTGCTCGTAGAGCTCACGGGGCAGGCTGTCACTGGCGGAGTTCCCCATCAGGGCCGCTTCAGCGGGGCAAAGCCGGGCGCTTGGCCGCCGCCCTTGGGCGCGGCAGGAACGCCCGCACCACCCGCACCAACCCGGCCAACAGCAGCACCAGGGCACCCACCGCCAGGGCCACCAGCAGCACCATCACGATCACCTGAAACAAACCCAGCAACAGCAGCTGGATGCCCCGGATCACGTTGGCCAGGGCCGTGCTCAGCAGCAGCAAGGTGTCGAAACGGCGGGGCAACTGCAGCAGCCCCACCACCAGGCCGGCGCCGGCGGCCCCCAACAGCAACCCGGCACCCACCTGCTTCCAACGGGCCGGTGGGCGTTGCTGGCGAAACACCTCGCGTTGCTTCGCTCCTCGCCGGTTGCGGGAGAGCGGTCGAAGCCGTTGGGAGGAGGACTTCATGCCTCCAGGGAGTAGCCGGCGCTGCGCATCCAGCGCTCAAATTCGATCATCACCAACTCGTTGGGGCAATCAATCAACGAGAGATCACCCACGGTGCAATCACCCTGGCCGCCATGGTGCAACGACAAATGGAAGTTGGGGCCGCTTAAGCCGCACACTTCCGGATCACTGCGCACCACCACCCCGAGGGCGGCACCCAGGCCGGCCACACGAATGCGATGTTCCGACCAGGTGGGAGCTGCCATGGCGTCAGTGTGCTCAGCGCTGGGCGAACGTCAAGGGCGCGCTGGGTTGGATTGGGGCAGGGCGGGCTTGGCGGTGGTTGGCGTGAGCGACGGCGGCCGCTTGGGCTGGGGCACCAGCAGGCTCAAGCTGGCGGCCAAGGCCACCAACACAGCCCCGCCCACAGGAGCCGCTAGGCGTTGCGGCAACGGGGTGCCTTTGAGCACCTCGCGCGCCTTCAAGGGGCGATCGGCCGGCAGCTCGAAAGGCAATTGCAGCCGGGAATCCAGGCGCACCTGATCCAGCACCCGCACCAAATCCGCCAGCTCGGCGTCATCCAGGCCGATCTGCAGCGGCGGGGTATCGCTTTGGCTGCTGCGCAGCAGCAACCGGTGGCCCGAGCCCTCAACCGCCGGTCCAATCTCCACCGGCTGGTCGTCGGTGCCGAAACGGCGGGCCACACCGCTCACCAGGTAGCGGGCATAGGGCAGCACCACCTCCATCAGGGCCACCAAATGCTCCTTGCGGCCTTCCAGCTGGGGCCGGCCGGCCCACTCCAGGGTCCAGGTGGTGATGATGCCGATGGCATCGGCGGCCTGGCTGGCCGACACATCGGGCAAGCCCTCCACCTGCAGGCGGCAGCTGAGTTGGTCGTAGCGCAGGGTGTGTTTCATCAGGCCGCCGCATCCAGGAGGCTGGCCTTGAGCCGATCAAAACCGCCGGCTCCCGACCCCAAGGCCAGGGCTTGCACCAAGCGGAGCGACTCCACCGCGCAGGTTTGGGGATCGAGCAACTTCTGCACCCCGCCCCGGCGGGGGTTCATCCGTTCCTTCACCAGCTCGGCCAAACGGGAATGGAACAGGTTCCAGCGCTGGGCGAGCAGCTCGGGTGATTCAGCTTTCGACAGCAGCCCCCGCAGCACCGGATAGAGGCGATCGGCGAGGGCGCAGAGGATCTTGATCAGGGCATCACTGTCGGCCGCGGGCAGCTGGCCGCGCCGGGTGGTGCGCCGCAGGGGGTTGTGGCAGCGGCTCTTCCACAGGGCCACCCGATCCGGGAAACGATCGCTGAAACCCATCTGCTCGGACATCCAGACCATCGCCTCGCCGCCATTGAGGTCGAGGGCTTCCACACTCAGAAGCAACAGATCCAGCCGCTCCACCCCCCGCCTGGGGAGCTGGGTGGAGCTGGGAGGTGCAGAAGTGGCCTGGGGCATGGCTGCGATGATGCCAGCAACAGCGCCCCAGCGTCACGCCCATGGTCAGTCCCGCGCTTGGAAGCCCGTCGGATTTCGACCTGCGCAGCCTGGTGCGCGACGTGCCCGACTTTCCCAAGCCCGGCATCCTGTTCCGCGACCTCACCCCCCTGATGCGGGATCCCGAGGGTTGGCAGGAGGTGATCCGCCAGCTGGGAAGCCTCTGTGATCGGCTGCAACCGGAGCTGATCGTGGGCATCGAATCCCGCGGGTTCATCGTGGGCACGGCCCTGGCCACCGCCATGCGGCTGGGCTTTGTGCCGGTGCGCAAGCCAGGAAAACTGCCCGGGGCCGTGACCGGCGTCGATTACGCCCTGGAATACGGCACGGATCGGCTCGAGATCAGCAGCGATGCCCTCACCGGCGGGCCGAGGGTGCTGGTGATCGACGACCTGCTGGCCACCGGGGGCACGGCCGCCGCCTGCGCCGAGCTGGTGGTGGCGGCGGGCGGAAGCCTGTGTGGCTTTGGCTTTGTGGCCGAACTGGCGGCCCTGGAAGGACGCCGCAAACTGCCCGCCGGCCAACCGATTGAATCGCTGATCGTCTACAGCTAGCCCCAGCTACAGCTGGGTCTGCTGCCAGCCCAGCACCTGGTCGAACTGCTCCAGGCTGATCAGGCCAAACCGCCAGAGCACCACCGGCAGGGGGGCCTGCTCCTGCTCGGATTGCTTGAGCCCAAAGGCCAGGGCGTTCTCACTCAGGCCCACCTGGTGGCGCAGGTAGGCCACCAGATCCGTGGCGGGGGGCGGTTGGGGTGAGCTGCTGATCACCACGGCGACCCAGCCAGAGCTCCCATGCTGATCAGCCCATCCACCCCTGGCAAGGTCCGTGGGTCATCGCCGCCAGCGCCAGACGGCGCAGCAGTGGCACGCGGGCCATCAGGGCCAAGGTGAGGCGTCGCAGGGGCAACAGCAGCGGCGCACGGTTGGAGAACAGGCGCACCAAAGCATCAGTGGCCGCCAGGGTGAGCACCAGATCGGGCCAGCGCCGCCAGCCGTAGGCCGCAGGCAACCGCTCCACCGCCAAACGGCCCGAGCTCACCCGCAGGGCCAGCCGGTGCAGCTGGGCCACATCGCGCCAGCAGAGGTTGAGCCCCTGGCCGCCCACCGGGTGGCAGCGGTGGCCGCTTTCGCCCACCAACACCGTGTTGCCCCGGTGCAGGCGGTGGGCCCATTGCAGCGCCACCGGGAAGGCCCGGGGTTGATCCCGCAGGGCATCGGGTTGGAAGCGATCCGGCAGGGCCCCGGCCAGGGCATCGAGAAAGGCCGCATCGCCCAGGCTCTCCAGCTGGCGGCAGCGGCCCTGGGGCGCACTCCACACCACCTGCACCAGCCCATCGCCGAGGGGCAACACCGCAAACGGCCCCTCGGGCCGCAGCAGCTCCCAGGCCTCATCGGCGCCACTGCCCCGCAGCTGCACCAGGGCGGTCAGGCAACTCTGGCGGTAGCTCCAATGGGTAACGCCAACGCCCAGGGCATCACGGGTGGGGGAATGGGGTCCATCGGCCGCCACCACCAGATCCACAGCCCTGGGGGCCTGGAGCGTTCCGAGCTGCAGGGTGATCGCCGGATGGGCCTCCAGGCGATCAAGCAGCTGCTCCATCAGGGGCCGATGCTGGCCAATCCAGCCCACGGCGGCATCGGGGCGCCGGGCCAAACCAGGCGCCAGATCCGTCACGGAGAAGGGCACCGCCGCCTTGGCCCCCAAATCACAGAGCTGCAGCTGGCGAAAGGGCACCATCACAGCCGCCAGGCTCTGCCACAACCCCAGGCGCTCCAAAAGCCGCTGGCTGGAATGGCTGAAGGCGTAGGCCCGGCTGCGCTCCAACAGGGCGGCGCGATCCAAGGGGTCGCCAATGGTCACCTGCCAGCCCGCCTCGGCCAGGGCCAGGGCCGCCAGGGCACCGGTGGGGCCAGCGCCCATCACCTGGGCATGAAACACCTTGGCTTCAAACAACGGTGCTTCAAGCAAAGGGGCCGCGTTCAAGGGAGCTGGGGCCAAACGATCGGCACAAAAAAGCCGCAGCAAGTCTGCTGCGGCTGGGGGATCAACGGAGGAAGCGCGGCTGAATCAGCCGATTCCCAGAAGACCGCGGGTGAAGGATTCGCCGCCCAGGGCGAGTTCGGTAGCCAGAAGGGCGATGAAGCCGAGCATGGCCATGCGGCCGTTGAGCTTCTCGG
>CAYFKI010000128.1:0-4415 GCA_964343525.1 uncultured Cyanobium sp. | reverse complement strand
AGAAGCAGATCTTGGATCAGAAGTAGATCTTGCCACCGCCCCATTGAACGCCCTGCACTTTGGGGGCCACCAGGATGTAGCCAGCCATCAGGCGGAGATCCTCGTCGTCGAGGTCGCGCATTTTCACGAAGATGTCGCTGCTACGCAGGCTCGGGTGCACATCGGCAATCGAATATTCGCCGTCGTAGGAGGTGGGGTCCTTGATGTAGTCGACCAGAGCGTCGACGTTGTCGCGTGCAGGGGTGGCAAGCGCGAGGGTTTCAGGATCCAGGCCCACGTTCTGGTTGGTTTTGGTGATGCCGCCGGCGTGGCACTCACCGCAGCTGCTGTTGAACAGCTTGCGGCCCCCTTTGATCTCCTGCTCGGTGAAGGTCACCGTGGCGCCGTCCGGATTGGCGGGCACCGTGAGCTGCTCGCTGCTCCATTGGGCGGCCATCGCCGGAGTGGCAAAGCAAGCCATCAGGGCCATCGGCACCACCAGCAGGCCGAGCACGAGGTTTTTCGCCAGGTTGCGGGCGGCTCTGCTGAAAGCAGCCAAAGAGGAGTAGGAGGCCATTGGGAGAAGCCAGAGGATTGGCGGATCAACCGCATCGGAGACCTTGTATCACGGGGAAAGGGGCCTCCGGTAAGGAATCACGTGAACTGTTGCAGGGGTAGATCCCCGGCTGGCTCCCACTGACCGCCTACTCACCCCCCGCTGAGCAGCTCCAGGGTGAGGAAATCCTTGGCGACCAGGGTGTTGGGGAAGATGGCCTGGGCCTCGAGGAGCAGGTCGTCGGGGGTCATCGGGTTGCCGGGCATGTAACGGGGGCTGAGATGGGTGAGGGCCAATTGCTTCACGCCAGCCTCGAGGGCCGTCTGGGCGGCCATGGTGCTGGTGGAGTGTTGGCGCTGGTAGGCCATCTCGGCTTCCCCATGGGCAAAGGTGGACTCGTGGATCAACAGGTCCGCGCCCCGGGCTAGCTCCACGGCGGCTTCGCAGAAGACGGTGTCGGTGCAATAGACCACGCTGCAGCCAGGGCGCTCTGGCCCGCAGAGGCTGCTGCCGTTGATCACCCGGCCGTCGTCGAGGGTGATGCTGCGGCCGGCTTTCAGCTCGGCGTAGATCGGTCCCGGCGGGATGCCCAGGGCCTTGGCGCGATCCACATCGAAATGGCCCGGCCGCGGTTTTTGGTCGACGCGGTAAGCGAAGGCCGGAACGCGGTGGTTGAGGGGGGCGCAGCGCACCGTCAGATCGCCATCATCGAGCAGCAGCGCACCGCTGGCGGCCGCCTCCCGCACCCGATGGGTGCGCAGGGGATAGCCAATCCGGGTGGAGGAGGTGCGCAACACCCCTTCGAGGTAGTCGCGCAGGGGATCGGGGCCATAGAGGTCGATGCCGCTGCAGCTGCCCGCCATCCCCAGACTGGCCAACAACCCAGGCAGGCCGAACACATGGTCGCCGTGCATGTGGGTGATGAAAATCCGGCTCAGTTGCGAGACCCGCAGCTCGCTGCGCAGGAACTGGTGTTGGGTGGCTTCACCGCAGTCAAATAGCCACAACTCCGAGCGCTGGGGTAGCCGCAGGGCTACCGAGGAGACGTTGCGGGCCCGGGTGGGAACCCCGGAGCTGGTGCCTAAGAAGGTGACCTGCACGCGCCCCTGCCCCTGCTGCGGGTTCCTGGTCTGCATCGTGCCACGGGGAGCTCTGGCGCACCCCTTGGCCCGCCGGCACAATGGGTCCTCCTTGCAGCTGGGGATGGGGCAGTGGTGAGCGCGGCGAGACCCTGGTCTTGGTGCTCCCGGCTGTTGAAGGCTGTGGGGCTGCTCACGGCTGTGGCGCCGCTGACAGCCTTAGCGCAGCCTTTCCTCTCGCCTGCCCGCGCCCAACAGCCCGTCGCCCTGGCCCAACCGCCCCTGGTGGGGGCGTTGTCTTCCCCGCCGCTCGAGCGCGCCGATTCCGGTGGGGAGCTCACGGTGCGGGTGTTGCTGGCCGATGGGCCCACCTTGAGCGTGGCGGCCACCGATCACCCTTTAGCGCTGCGCTCCCCTGACCTGGTCGCTAGTGATCCCCAGCTGCTGGCCCCTGGGGAGGTGCTCAGCGTCAGCGTTGCCGGCGCCCAGTTGCAGTTGCAACGGGCCAACCAACTGGCGCCGATCAGCGTGCGGGAGCTTTGGTTGGAACCTCTGGCCAGTGGCCTTGCCCTGGGCCAGAGCAAGCCCCTGGGCGACTTCCAACTGCGTCAGCGCGGCTATCGCGGCCAGCTCCAGCTGGTGGTGAAGGGAGGCAAGGTGCTGGCCATCAACCATCTGGGTCTTGAGAGCTATCTGCCCAGCGTGGTGGGCAGTGAGATGCCGGCGAGCTGGCCCCAGGCTGCCCTGCGGGCCCAGGCGGTGGCGGCGCGCACCTATGCCCTGCGCCAACGCTCCAGCAGCGAGCTCTTTGATGTGAGTGCCACGGTGGCCAGTCAGGTGTACCGGGGCGTGGAAGCGGAGACCCCGTCCACCCTCGAGGCGGTGGCCAGCACCCGCGGCCAGGTGCTGATGTTTGGCACCAGCCTGGTGGAGGCCGTGTTCCACAGCAGCAGCGGTGGCAGCACCGAAAACAGTGGTGATCTGTGGGGCACGCAGATGCCTTACCTGGTCAGCGTGCCGGATGTTGATCAGGACAGTCCGGTCTCCAAGTGGCAGCAGCGGCTGGAGCCCTCCTTGCTGCTCAAGGCCTTTGGTGAGATCGGCGGTGTCAACCGCATTGAGATCCTCTCCACCACCGGTTCAGGCCGGGTACGGCAGGCGCGGGTGATCGGCCCGGCGGGCACCTTGGTGGTGACAGGGCCCGAACTGCGCAGCCGTCTTGGCCTACGCAGCACGCTGGTGCACTTCGAGCTGGTGGGTGCCCAGTTGGCCTCTAACTCCAGTGCTGGTCTGAGTCCAGGCGCCGGTTCCAGCGCTAGCGATACGACGTTGGTGACCAGCCCAACCGATGGCGGGATGGGGGCGTTGCCGGTCCTTCCTCCCCAGCTGCCACCCCTGCAGGTGCCGGCCCCCACGTTGGTGGCGATCGGCCGGGGCTTTGGCCATGGTGTTGGCATGAGCCAGTGGGGGGCTTACACCTTGGCTCAGCGCGGTGAGGGCTACCAAGCCATCCTGCGCTATTACTTCCGGGGCACCGATCTCAAGCCCTACCCGTTGCCTTGAGGATGGCTCGGCAGGATTCCTTGGCGTTCTGGCCTGCTGGCTGGCGCTTGGTGGAGGCCGCCGATCCGGCGGCGGTGGGTGCCCATGTGGCCAGCCTGCTGCTGCAGGAGCGCTTGCAACGACCGGAGAGGCCCCTGGGGCTGGCCACCGGCCGAACGATGGAGCCGGTCTATGCCGCCCTGGTGGCGCAGGTGGATGCCCTTCCAGCCACTGATCGGCAGCGGCTGCGCAGCCAGTGGCTCAGTTTCAACCTGGACGAGTACGTGTTGACGGGCGCCTCGCTAGCGGGCTCCTTTGCCGCCGCCATGGATCAGCACCTACGGAATCCCTTGGGGTTGGCCGCCCATCAGGTGCGTTTGCCCGATGGCACCAGCGCTGATCCGGCGGCTGAAGCCGACCGCTACCGCCAGCAGCTGACCAGCGCGGGGGGGATTGGCCTGCAGTTGCTGGGTCTGGGGCTGAATGGCCATGTGGGCTTCAACGAACCCCCCTGCCCGGTGGACGCTCCCTGCCGTTGCCTGGAGCTCAGTGCCACCACCCGCCGCCAAAACGCCAGTGCCTTTGGGGGGAATCCGGAGGCGGTGCCCAGGCGCGCCATCACCCTGGGCCTGGCGGAGATCCTGGCGGCCCAGCGGCTGGTGTTGGTGGTGACCGGGGCGGCCAAGGCGGCGATCCTGGGCCGCCTGATCGCTTCGGCCCCTAGTGCTGATTTGCCGGCCAGCTGGTTGCGGGGCCACCCCAACCTGGAGCTGGTGGTGGATCGGGCCGCAGCGGCGGCTCTCTTGCCTGCAGCAATGCCCGGTTGAGCTCAGGCCAAGGCGGCTTCGAGCAGCGCCTCATCGGCCTCGAGGTTGGAGGTCACGCTGCGCACGTCATCGAGCTCTTCGAGGGCATCGAGCAACTTGAGGCAGCTGCTGACGGCGGCGGGATCCTCCAGCGCACAGGTGGTGGTGGCGATCCAGCGGTGTTCCCAGCTGGCCACGGGCCAGCCTTGACGCCGGAGCCCATCCTGCAGGGCTTCGAGAGCTTCAAAGCTGGCGAACACGTCGGCGCCTTCGGGATCGAGGGCATAGCCCACGGAGGCAGGGCCCCCTTGCTCTTCGAGTTCCATCAGGCTCTCCAGCAGGGCCTCTTCCTGGCGGGCATCCCTTTGCAGGCTGGCCTGCTCGAGGCGCACCACGCTGCGGTGCTCAAATAGGTAGCCCACGCAGCCGGTTTCGCCGAGGTTGCCGCCGTTC
>CAYFKI010000127.1:889-4446 GCA_964343525.1 uncultured Cyanobium sp. | reverse complement strand
GGCCAGCACCAGGGCCATGGTGGTTTTGCCCAGGCCTGGTGGGCCGTAGAGCAACACGTGATCAAGGGCCTCCTGGCGGGTGCGGGTGGCCTCAATCGCAATGCCCAGCACCTGCTTGAGCTCGCTTTGACCGATGTAATCGGCAAGACGCCGCGGCCTGAGGCTGTCCTCGCGCAGGATTGGGCTATCCATCGCCCCGTTCATCGGGGCATCCAGGGCAGTGGCCTCGGGTGCCACCAGCCGCTCGTCCAGCGGAGGCTGGGGCTGGCTGCGGCGGCCTTGAGGGGCAGCGGATCCCGAGGAAACAATCGCCATGCAGCGAGGGTACCGGGGGCTATCTAGGGTCGGGGAGTGTTGGGGACGCTTACGGAGCAGCCATGGCGAAGGGCGGGGGCAAGACAGGCACCAAGGCCCAGCGCGATGCCGCCAACAAACTGCTGGCCGACAACCGCTTTGCGAGGCACCAATACGAAATTCTCGAAACCCTGGAGTGCGGCATTGAACTGCTGGGCACCGAGGTGAAATCAATCCGCGCTGGCCAGGTGAACCTGCGCGATGGGTTCTGCCTGATCCGCAAGGGCGAAATGCAGCTGCACAACGTGCACATCTCTCCCCACAGCCACGCCGGCAGCTACTTCAACCACGACCCCCTGCGCACCCGCACCCTGCTGGCCCACCGCCGCGAGATCGACAAACTGCGCATCGCCCTGGATCAAAAGGGCCTCACCCTGATCCCCCTCAACCTCCACCTCAAGGGCTCCTGGATCAAGCTCACCGTGGGCCTGGGCAAGGGCCGCAAGCTGCACGACAAGCGCCAGGAAGAGCGGCGCAAGCAAGACATCAAGGACGCCAAGCAGGCCATCGCCCGGATGTAGGGCCCATAGGGCCCCGCTCAGGGTTTGGCCGCAGGTGTGGCGCCCGGATTTGGGGTATCGAGCGAATCGATCGCCGGCGGGGGTGTTGGTGCCTGGGGATTGGGAGAGCTGGGCTGCTGAATTCGCGCTGCCGGTGGATCGGCCCGCAGCGACAGCGTGATCAAGCCGGGTGCCACCCCCTCATTGCTTACCAGCAGCTGCACCGGCGAACGCGGCTGGGGCCCGAGGCTCACCACCCGCAGCGGCCCCTTCACCTCCAGGGCGGTTCCATCGGCGCTGAACACGGCCATCTGCATCAAGGGCGAGCCATTCACCCCCAGCACCAGGCGGTAGCCAGCCGGCAACCGCACCGGGAACAGGCGTGCCCCACCGGCATCCACCTGGGCCGACAGCACCCTGGTTTCCAGGGGCTGGGCCTGGATCGGCTCAATTTGCATCGCGGTGAGGCTCTGCTGGGCCGCCGCGTACCAGAGCTGGCGGAAGGGCTCGTTGGGGATATCGGCACCGGGCCTGCCGGGCAGGAGGTTCTGGGCACTGCCCGAGACCAGCTGCCGCAGCACCGACGAGCTCAGACCCTGGTTCACCAGTGAGCTCTGGAGTTTCTGCCAATCACCTTCGCTGTAGCTGCCAAGCCGGCGGCGGATGTCGAGGGGGAGCTGCTCCACCCGGGCCAGCCATTCCTCCGCCAGTTCGTTCCACACCTTGCGCAGGGGCGCATCCTCAGCCGAATCGCCAGGCAGACGGCCACCCCGCTCAGGGAACTGGGCCAGCAAGCCCGCATCCACCAATTTCAAGAACCAGGCCCGATCCACCTGCAGGGCCCGCAGGCGGTTGAGCAGTTGCTGGCGTTGGTCCACCTCTGCCGGGGGCAGGCTGGTGGGCAATTCCAGGGAGGTCTGGGGCCTGGGCAGCCCCAACTTGCCGCGACTCAGCCACACCCAGCCCAGGGCCGTACCCACCACAGCCGAAATCACCAGGGCAATCACCACCGGCCATACGCCGGCTTCCGCCGCCTCATCGCGTTCCTCAGCGCGTCCCCCAGCGCTCCCTGCCGGGCGCGGTCCGCGTCGTAGAGCTCGAGCACCGAGGTGCCCAGGCGCCGCAGGAGCAGCGGCAGGAGGCGCAGCAACAACGGGCACTGGGGGCAGCTCCGGCTCCGGCGCTGATTGGGGCTCGGGCTGAGGTTGGGGCGGCGGCACCTCAAGCGGGGGTTGGGGCTGCGGTTGCGGCTGGGCGGGAACGAGCGCCAGGGTGCGATCCGCCCGGGGGACGGGCCCAGTGCTGTCAGGCACTGGCAGGGTTTGCAGGGCCGCCAGAGCCTGGGAAGCCGACAGAAAACGCTCGGCCGGATCACAGCTGAGCAACCGCTGCAAGCGGGCCAGCAACTCAGGATGGTCGCTGAGGGCGGCGGGCCAGCGCCAGGCGAGGGTCACCGGATCCAGCAACTGGGCCGGCGCATCGCCGCTGAGCAGCACCAGGGCCACCACACCGAGGGCATGGAGATCCATCCAGGGCTCTGGAACTGCGGTGCGGGCCAGCTGGGGCGGGGCATAGCCCGCTGTGGCAGAGGCCTTGCCGCACACCAACCCGAAATCCAGCAGCACGGGCAACCCGTCACTGTCGCGGCGCAGCAGATTGGCCGGGCACAGATCGCCATGCACCAGCTCCTGGCTGTGGAGTGCCGCCAACACCGGCAGCACCTGGCGCAGCAACAGCAACACCTCGCCCGCACCAAACACCAGCTGGCGCTCAGCGCGGGCCTCGAGCAACTCCTGATAGGTGCGGCCCGCCTGCCACTCGCGCACCAACCACAGCTGATCGCCCACCGTGAGCGCACCACCGAGCCGGGGCACCTGGGGATGGAGCACCCCCTGCAGGCGGCTCCAGAGCTGGAGCGCCTGCACCTGATCCTGATCGGGCCCGAGTTGCCGCAGGGCCACGGGGGCATCGCTGGCCAACTGGTCGCTGGCGCGCCAAAGGCTGCCCTGGGGGCCTTCACTGAGGCACTGCTCGAGGCGATAGCGATCGCCGATCACCTCACCCACTGTGCGGGCCATCAGCCTGCCTCCACCACGGTTCGCTGGGGCTGGTGCAATCCTTTGCTGGCCAACCAGTCGCCGTCATAGAGGCGCGAGCGGTAGCGGTCACCGCTATCGCAAAGCACGGTCACGATCGTGTGACCCGGGCCCAGGCGCCGGGCGGTTTCCACCGCTGCCGCCACGTTGATCCCCACCGACCCCCCCAGGAACAACCCCTCCTGCCACAGGAGTTGGTAGATGGTGTCGAGGGCCGCTTGGTCATCGATGCGCACGGCGTCATCGATCGGTGCACCCTCCAGGTTGGCGGTCACGCGGCTGTTGCCAATCCCCTCGGTGATCGAGCTGCCCTCCATGCTCAGATCACCCGCCGTGGCCCAGCTGTAAAGGGCACTGCCATGGGGGTCGGCCAACACACAGCGCACCGCCGGGTTCTGCTCCTTGAGATAGAGGGCCACCCCCGCATAGGTGCCACCGGTGCCGGTGGCGGCCACCCAGGCATCCACCTGGCCGTCGGTCTGCTGCCAGATCTCAGGGCCCGTACTGGCGTAGTGGGCGCGGCGGTTGGCCAGGTTGTCGAACTGATTGGCCCAAACGGCACCCGGGGTCTCGGCCGCGATGCGGCCCGAGAGCCGCACGTAGTTGT
>CAYFKI010000127.1:0-879 GCA_964343525.1 uncultured Cyanobium sp. | reverse complement strand
TAGTTGTTGGGGTCGCGGTAGGGCACGGCCGGCACCGTGCGCACCTCCGCCCCCAGGCTGCGCAGCAGGCCGATCTTCTCCGCCGACTGCGTATCGGGAATCACGATCAAGGCCCGGTAACCACGGGCATTGCACAGGTGGGTAAGGCCGATGCCGGTGTTACCGGCGGTGCCCTCCACCACCGTGCCGCCTGGCTGGAGCAGCCCTTCCTGCTCGGCTTCTAAGAGGATGCCCAGGGCGGCTCGGTCCTTGACCGATCCGCCGGGGTTCATGAATTCAGCCTTGCCGAGGATCTCGCAACCGGTGAGGGCACTGAGGGCGTGCAGGCGGATCAAGGGGGTGTTTCCCACCGCCCCCACAAAGCCATTGGTGATTCCGCTCGCACTGCCGCCCATGGCGCTGGTTTGCCCAAACAATTGGCTGTGGCGGGATCGTAGGCAAGGTCGATAGGGTCAGGCCTGATCTTGGGCGGGTGATGTCTGCAGCCATGGACTCCAGCACCACCCAAGCCAGCCCGCGCTTGGCACGCCTTCAGGCGATCCGCCAGCACAGCGCGGCCCTGATCGCCCCCCTCAGCCCGGAAGATCTCGGCCTGCAGGGGATGGCCGATGCCAGCCCTCCCAAATGGCACCTGGGGCACACCACCTGGTTCTTTGAAACCTTTCTGCTGGAAGCGGCCGCGTTCAAAACCGCCCTTGCCGACGCCCTGGGCGACTTTCAAGCCGCCGATCCGCGCTGGGGTTACCTGTTCAACAGCTACTACGACGCCCTGGGCTCCCGCCATCCCCGGCCCCAGCGGGGCCTGCTGAGCCGGCCGTCGATTGACGAGGTGTTGGCCTGGCGGCAGCGGGTGGATCAAGCCCTGGAGCAGGGGCTGGC
>CAYFKI010000126.1:0-4463 GCA_964343525.1 uncultured Cyanobium sp. | reverse complement strand
GGCCGGGGCCTAGCCGGCCCGCCCTGCCCGCTCGCTGCTCGGCGCTGGCCAGGCTGGAGGGCACGGTGACCAGGCCATCCATGCCGCTGTTGGGATCAAAGCGGCAGCGGCGGCTCAGACCGCTATCGATCACCAGGGCCACCCCTTCGATCGTGAGGGAGCTCTCGGCGATCGCGGTGGCCAGCACCACCTTGCCCCCAGAACCCTGGGCTGGGCGGATGGCCCGGCTCTGGGCGGCCAAGGGCAGGTTGCCGTGGAGGGCCACCCGCTCGATCGCCGCCCCCCAGTCGGTGGCCGCAATGGCCCGATCGCAGCTCTCGATTTCCCGCTGACCGGGCAGGAACACGAGCACCGTGTCGTGGGCCGCGCGCTGGTCGAGCCAGTGCTCCTCCAGGGCGCGTAGCACCTGGTGCTCCAGCCGCTCGCCCTCGCGGGGTGGCTGGTGGGTGATGGCCACCGGGTAGCTGCGGCCTTCGCTTTCCAGCACCTGGGCCTGCGGCAGTTGGGCCGCCAGCGGAGCCAGCTCCAGGGTGGCCGACATCACCACCAGGGCCAGCTCGGGATGGAGGAGGTCGCGGCTCTGGCGCAGCAGCGTCAAGGCGAGATCCCCATCGGCCGAGCGTTCATGGAATTCATCCAGGACCACGCAGGCCACCCCTTCCAGGGCGGGATCGGCCTGAAGACGGCGCAGAAACAGGCCGTTGGTGAGCACCTCAATCCGGGTGGAGGCTGAGGTCTTCGAGTCGAGCCGCACGCTGTAACCAACCCTGCCGCCGAGTGGTTCGCCCAGTTCCGCTGCCAGCCGTTGGGCGGCTGCCTTAGCCGCCAGGCGGCGGGGCTCGAGCATCCACAGGCGGCCATCGCTGAGGCCCGAGGCATCCAGGTGCTCCCGCAGGGCAAGCGGCACCCGGGTGGTTTTGCCCGCACCAGGCGGAGCCTGCAGCAACAGGGTGGAGCCTGGGGTCAGGGCAGCCTGGAGGCTGCCGAGCAGCCCATCAATGGGCAGCGCTTGACGACGGGGGTTCAGCGGCTCAGCGCACGTGGCGCACGCCATCCACCGGGTGGTAGGTCTCGCCGGTCAGTTCTTCGTAGACGATCGCGGGCAGGCCCGTTTCAAACATGGTTTGCAGGGCCTCCTTGAGATAGGGGTTCCAACCACCGGTGCTCACCTTGCCGTGGCGCACGGTCCAGTCCCAGGTGCCCTGCAGGTCGCGGGGGATGCGTCCCTCCCGATCGCGCCGGGCCACCAGATCCTGGGATTCCACCAGACCCACCAGGATCGGTTCCTTGCCGTAGGCGGGGGTGATGCTCAGCTCGAGGCGAATCGGATCGTCCTTGACCAGCTTGAGCCGAAACCGCGGGGGCAGCTTGAGGTTGCTGAGGACAGCCGCCACGATTTTGGTCCGTTGATCCACCGTCAGTCCTCGCGTTGAAAGCACGTGCTCGCCAGAGAGCCTATCGAGAGCCTGCGCGGCGGCTAGTCGCTAGGGAGGGTGGGCTGCTCGTTGTCGCCGCTGAAGCGCACGGTGAGTAGATCTTCTTGGGTGATCTGACCCTCCGCATCCAGCAGTTCGGGATGGATCGTCAGACGGCCGGTGCGGTCATGGTTGGATCCGCCCTGAGAGGAGGCACCTTGGGAGGAGGGGCTGTTGGCGTCACCGGGTTTGGGAACGGCGCGAAAGCCCTGGGCCATCACCTTGAAGGCCTGCCACAGCAGCACCAGAAAGCACAGGCCGTAAAGGAGGGGAAGGATCTGGGAGAGAAAGGCGTTCATGGCCTCAGGCAAGCCGCCGATCAAACAGGCCGCGCTGCCTCCCCATCATTGCTTGGCTTGGCCGGATTGGCCGCTGTTGGCGAGCATCCAGGCCCAAAGGGTTGCACAGGCCGCTCCGAATGTCAGAAAAGCCAGGAGCAGCCGACTGGTGTCCATGGATCGATAAAAAAGTTCACACAGCCTAGGGGCTTCACCCCATTGGTTGGGCTGTTTACGGTTGATGGATCCGTTGGTCGTTGAGTGATGCGCTTGGGATTGCCGCGCTTGCAGACCGTTGCCCCATCTCTTGTTGGGTTGGTGTTGGCGCCCTGTTTCTGCGGGACACCGTTGGTGGACTCAGCCGCCAGGGCCCAAACCGGGGGAGTGCCCCAGCTCCAGGCCAGGCCCAATCCGGCGCCGGCGCCAAGCCTGGCCCGCCAGTCGTTCGTGGCCGCCGCCGTGCACCGGGTGGGGCCGGCGGTGGTCACCATCGACACCGAGCGCACCGTGGTGGTGTCGGGCGGGCTGCCTCGCGGCCTGCTCGACGATCCGATGTTTCGCCAATTTTTTGGCATGCCCCAGATCGCCCTTCCCCAGCAGCGCACGGAACGGGGTTTGGGCAGTGGATTCATCATTGCCGCCGATGGCCTGGTGCTCACCAACGCCCATGTGGTGGAAGGCAGCAGCAAGGTGACCGTGGGCCTCGAAGATGGGCGCCGCGTGGAGGGCTCGGTGGTGGGTCTGGATCGCCTTACCGACCTGGCGGTGGTGCGGTTGGCGGGGACGGGCCCCTGGCCGGTGGCGCCCCTGGGCAACTCCGACAGCCTGCAGGTGGGCGAATGGGCCATCGCCATGGGCAATCCCTACGGCTTGGATCGCACCGTGACGATGGGAATCATCAGCAGCCTCAACCGCAATGCCAGCAAGTTGGGCTTGGCGGATAAACGGCTGGAGTTGATCCAGACCGATGCGGCGATCAACCCGGGCAATTCCGGAGGGCCGCTGCTCGATGCCGACGGGGAGGTGATCGGCATCAACACCTTGGTGCGCTCAGGGCCTGGTGCTGGTTTGGGCTTCGCCATCCCGATCAACCGGGCCCGCGCCATTGCTGCGGAGCTGATTGCCAACGGCAAGGTGAGTCATCCGGCGATCGGGGTGACGATTGACGCGGTGCGTCCCGGCGATGGCACGGGGGTGAATCAGGGGGTTCGCCTTGTGGCGGTAGGAGCCGGCAGCCCGGCGGAGCGGGCGGGATTGCGTGCGGGGGATGTGGTGGTGGCTGCGGCAGGCCAACCCCTCACGCTTCCTTCCCAGCTGGTGGCGGCGGTGGAGCGGGCCGGCGTTGGCAAAACGCTGGTGCTCACAGTGAGCCGCTCGGGCCAGCAGGAGCAGGTGACGGTGGTGCCGGCGGAACTGGTGCCCCGGCAAGGGGCGCCAGCTGGGATCGGAGCGCCGTAGGCGCTTGCTTCAAGGGGTCTCCAGCCCCCATTGCTGGGCCAGCGCAGGCGAGAGTTGGCTGCCGCCGCCCAGTTGCTGGCGCATCACCCATTGGGTGGCCGCTTTCTGGCTGTGCCAAGCCTGGAGCAGTTGCTTGGCAATGCCTTGCAGGGCTTGCAGGTCTGCGGTGGCGTCAATGGCGCGGGTCATCCGCTCCAGTTCAAATTGCTGGCCAAGGCTCAGGGCGAGCGGTTCGGTCATGGCGTTCTCCGCAGGGGCTGGAACTGCTCGCAACACTACAAAGTGTTTCAGTTGGCGACGTAGCTCTTGCTACAGGCGCATCCAGTGTGTGCGGATTTGCGGTTTTTTAGGGGAGCAGCCCTGTCTGGGTGGCGGCCCTAATGGTGCTGGCGAAACTCTTCGACGCACTGGGTGATGCAGCTGCCATCGTCGAGGGAGCAGGTGGTGATGCAGCTGAAGTAGGTCTCCATGGCGTCACTGGGATCCGAGCCTGCCTCGCGTGTCGAGGGAGAAGCGGCCGTCTGATGGCCCTGGTGGCCGAAGCCACGGCCCAAGTCATTGTTCAAGCCGTTGTTGAAAGGGTGCTCGCCAGCGGTGGTCATCGGGCCCGGCGCAGAGATCTGATGTCAGGTTATGCAGACCAAACCCTTGACACCAGCGAAATGCGTGTTTGTGCTCAGGATCCTGTGATGTTGTGTGAAGCGCACTCCGGCCGTTTGGGGCAGTCAGGCGGCCTTGGCAGCTTTTTGATCCGCTTTTTGGGCGGCCTTCTTGGCCTGTTGCTTGGCCCTTTCGGCCGCTTGTTTGGCGGCTTTGGCCCGGTCGCGTTCCGCTTGGGCGGCGAGTTCGGCCTCTTCCTCTTTTTTCTCGAGGTAATAGGCGTAATTGCCGAGATAGGGCACTAGCTCCCCATCGCGGATCTCCACGATCTTGTTGGCGACGCGTGAGATGAAGTAGCGGTCGTGGGACACCACCAGCACCCCGCCCTCGTAGGCAATCAGGGCGTCTTCCAGCATCTGTTTGGCGGGGATGTCGAGGTGGTTGGTGGGCTCATCCAGCACCAGCAGATTGCAGGGTTTCAGCAGCATCAAGGCCAGGGCCAGCCTGGCTTTTTCGCCGCCCGACAGTTTTCCGGCTTCCTTGAACACCGTGTCATTGCTGAAGCAGAAGCTGCCCAGCAGCGAGCGCACCTGGGTTTGGGTCCAGTCGGGCACCGCCTCGAACATCGTGTCGATCACGGTTTTGGAGAGAT
>CAYFKI010000125.1:0-4500 GCA_964343525.1 uncultured Cyanobium sp. | reverse complement strand
CGTGACCGGGCGCCCTGAGCTGGAGGTGGAGCCGGTGCTGGCGCGGGCCCGCGCCAGCACCGGCTCCACCTCCAGCTCAGGGCGCCCGGTCACGTCGCTGCTGTTGTGCATCGACTGGGGGCAATAGGCGCAGTCCTCCTCGCAGCCCCCCGTTTTCACGCTCAACAGCGAAGCCAATTGCACCTCGTAGCCCGGATTGGCCTCACGGTGCACCTGCTGGGCTTGCCAGAGCAGGTCCATCAAGGGGAGTTCCAGCAGGGCCTGGATTTCAGAACGGGTCCAGTCGTGGCGCGTGATCACCGGCAAAGCAGCCCTCAAGAGTGGGATTCAACACCACCGAACCGGCGTTGGCGTCCCTGGTAGTCGAGCAGAGCGGCCTCGAGGGCCTGGCGATCGAAATCGGGCCAGAGCACCTCGGTGAGGTGCAACTCGGCATAGGCCAGCTGCCACAGCAAGAAATTGCTGATCCGCTGCTCCCCACTGGTGCGAATCAACAAATCAGGATCGAGCTCCCCGGCGGTGTGCAGCTCAGAAGCGAACAGGGCCTCGTCGATCTCGGCGGGTTGGAGTTCGCCCCGCACCGCCCGCTCCGCCAGCCGTTGGGCCGCCCGCACCAACTCGGCCCGGCTGCCGTAGTTGGTGCACACATTGAAGTGAATGCCGGTGTTGGTGGCTGTGCGGGCGGTGGCATCGGCAATCAACTGCTGCAACGCCGCCGGCAAGGGCGTGAGGTCGCCAAGGAAACGGATCCGCACCTGCTCCTGGTCGAGGGCATCCAGCTCGCGGGCCAGCACCCGTTCGAACAGGGTCATCAGAAAACTCACCTCCTCCCCAGGCCTGGTCCAGTTTTCGGTGGAGAAGGCATAGGCCGTCAGGGCGCCGATGCCCCAATCGCTGCAGAGCCGCAAGGTGCGCTTGAGCGCCTCCACCCCCTCGCGGTGCCCCATCACCCGGGGCAGGTTGCGCTGCTTGGCCCAGCGTCCATTGCCATCCATGATCACGGCCACATGGCGGGGCATGCGGGCGGGATCCAGCCCGGCAGGCAGCGGCTTAGCCCCTAACGACTGGGCATTCAGGGGCGGGATGCCCTGGGCTGCATGGGTCGCCAGCACGCGACTCATCCGCGACGTTCCGGCGGGTCTTTGGCCACGCTACGCCCCCCGGGCAACGCCAGGGCCTGGCCGAGTAGATCATGCAGGCGACTACTGGTGATTGGCCGCTCCAACTTGCCCTGACTGGCCAAGGAGAGGGTGCCCGTTTCCTCCGACACCACAATCGCCAGGCACTGATCGAAGCGTTCAGTGAGGCCCAAGGCCGCCAAATGGCGGGTGCCGTAACGGTTGAGCCCCTGGCGGGACAGGGGCAGGATCACCCCCGCCGCCACGATCCGGTTGGCTTTCACCAGCACGGCCCCGTCATGCAGGGGGGTATCGGCGGCGAACAGGTTGAGCAACAGATCCACCGAGAGCTGGGCATCGAGGGCGATCCCCGGGTTGAGGAAATCCTCCGGGCGCAGGTCACTGCCCAGATCCACCACGATCAACCCCCCCCGGCGCGCCTGGGAGAGGCGCCCAGCCGCTTCACTGAGCACGGCGACCGAACCGGAGGCCAGCTGGTCCCGTTTACGGCTGCCAAACAACCGGCCCAGGCGCCCCGTGCCCAGGAGCTCCATCAGCCGGCGCAGGTCCCCCTGCCAGAGGATGGCCAAGGCCAAGCTGCAGGCCAGCACCAGCGCATCCACCAACTTGGAGGTGAGCGGTAGGTCCACATAGCGCTGCACCAACCAGGCCATGGCCACCAACAGCAGGTAGCCCCGCAGCAACCACAGCGTGCGCGGTTCACTCACCCGCCCGAGCACCAGCACCCCTAGGCCTGTGGCAAACACCAGATCAACCAGCAACCGGACGTCGATCAGCGCCAACAGGCTGGGCAGAACGCCGAATTGCAGCATGCCGACGGGGGCTCCCATGGCTGGAATCAACCTACCGATCGCAGCCGCTCAGGCAACACGTCGTAGCGCAGTAGGTCCTCCGGTTGCTCCCGGCGCTGCACCAGATCGGCCACGCCCCCATGCACAAGAACCGCCGCCGGCCGGGGGATGCGGTTGTAGTTAGAACCCATCGACGCGTTGTAGGCCCCGGTAGCCAGCACCACCAACAGGTCGCCGCTCGTGGCAGGCGGCAGGGCCACATCCTTGAGCAACACGTCTCCAGACTCGCAGTGCTTGCCGGCCACGGTCACGGTTTCGCTGGCCTCCGCCAAGGGACGGTCGGCGAGCAACGCCGTGTATTGGGATTGGTAGGTGATCGGCCTTGGGTTGTCGCTCATGCCCCCATCCACCGAGAGGTAGGTCCGCAGACCCGGGATCTCCTTGCGGCTCCCCACTTCGTAGACCGTGACGCCGGCCGTGGCCACCAAGGAGCGACCGGGCTCACACAACAGACGCGGCAAGGCCAACCCCCGTTGCTCACAGGCGCTAGCCACCGCCTCGGCGACGGTTTTGACCCATTCCTGAATCGACGGGGGATCGTCGCCCGCCACGTAGCGAATCCCCAGGCCACCGCCCACGTTGAGATCCTCCACCGGATGGCCCAGCTCCAGGGCCAGTTGCAGGGCATCGGCCATCACCCCGGCCAAATCCCGGTGGGGCTGCAGTTCAAAAATCTGCGAGCCGATGTGGGCATGCAACCCGCACAGGCGGATCCAGCTGCAGTCCACCAGGTGCTCCAACACCGTCTTGAGCTGGTCGGGATCAAAGCCGAATTTGCTATCGAGGTGGCCCGTGCGGATGTACTCGTGGGTGTGGCACTCGATGCCCGGGGTGAAGCGCACCATCAGGCGCACCGGTGCCGCCAGCTGGGGGGCCAGCTCGGCCAGCAGCTCCAGATCGCGCCAGTTGTCGGCGACCACCGTGACGCCCCGCTGCGCGGCGAGGGCCAGCTCCTCTTTCGATTTGTTGTTGCCATGCAGCACGATCCGATCGGCCGGCATGCCCCCCTGCAGGGCGGTGAGCAATTCGCCGGCGGAGACCGCATCGAGGCCCAACCCCTCCGAGGCCACCAGGGCCGTCAGGGCCAGGGAACTATTGGCCTTGGAGGCGTAGATCGCCAGGGAGGGGCCGGGGTAATGGGCCGCCAGGGCCTCGCGGTACGCGCGGCAGGTGCCCCGCAGGCTCGCCTCATCCAGCACATACAACGGGGTGCCATAGGTGCGCGCCAAGGCCCCCAGGGCACAGCCCCCCACCTCCAGCTGGCCCTCACTGTTCAGGCGAGCACTCACCGGCAACAGGTTGCGGTTCGGGCTGGCCAGATCCAAGGCGGGCTCGAGCGCAAGCTCGCGGGAGATCACCATGGCTTCGGCCAGCACTGCAGGAACATCCAAGTGAATGTAAGAAACACCGCTCAAGGGGCTAGCGATCAAGGCGATGGGCTCTGACACGCCCTGCCTGAGCTGCCGCCCCCTGGCGCCTGCCCACCTCGAAGACTGCCTGGCCCTCGACCAGGCCAGCCTCGGCGGTCTCTGGACCCGGGCCCAATGGACGACCGAACTGGCGGAGCTGCGGCGGCCAGGGATGGGGCTCTGGCATCGGGATTCCCTGGTGGCCATGGCCAGCGGCTGGCAGGTGGTGGACGAGCTCCACATCACCCTGGTGGCTGTGGATCCAAACTGGCGACGCCAGGGCCTGGGGCGCCAGGTGCTCAGCGCCCTTCTGACCCATGGCCAGGCCCTTGGCAGTGAGCGGGCCACCCTGGAGGTGGCCGCCAGCAACGAAGCCGCCCTGGCGCTTTACCAAGCGCTGGGCTTTCGGGAGGCGGGCCGCCGTAGTGCTTACTACCGCAATGGCGACGATGCTCTGATCCAATGGCTGCGCTTAACCCCGATCAATGATGCGGAGCGGGGGTGTGGATAACCGGATTTTCTTACTGCGATAGCGCCCTAATCAGGCCCGTTGATTGACGCTGAGAAAACTACAGAAAGCTTGCTATCACTAAGGTTTTGCCGAACCTGAGCTGATAACCACACCACCCCCTCCAACCCTGATAGGTTGGATGCACTTGCACCAGGCCCCGGCCCATGTTCGAGCGGTTTACCGAGAAGGCCATCAAGGTGATCATGCTGGCCCAAGAGGAGGCCCGCCGCCTCGGCCACAACTTCGTGGGCACCGAGCAAATTCTGCTGGGCTTGATCGGCGAGGGCACCGGTGTGGCCGCCAAGGTGCTCAAGTCGATGGGGGTGAACCTCAAGGACGCCCGGGTGGAGGTGGAGAAAATCATTGGCCGCGGGTCCGGCTTCGTGGCCGTGGAAATCCCCTTCACGCCGCGGGCCAAGCGGGTGCTGGAACTCTCCTTAGAGGAAGCCCGCCAACTCGGCCACAACTACATCGGTACCGAGCATCTGCTGCTTGGCCTGATCCGCGAGGGCGAAGGTGTGGCCGCCCGGGTGCTGGAAAACCTCGGCGTTGATTTGGCCAAGGTGCGCACCCAGGTGATCCGCATGCTG
>CAYFKI010000124.1:0-4548 GCA_964343525.1 uncultured Cyanobium sp. | reverse complement strand
TGCCGTTTCTACGCACCTCCCCAGACCACGGCACCGGATTGGCGATTGCCGGGCTAGGTCAGGCCAGAGCCGACAGCATGGCGGCTGCGATCGCCACCGCGGATGAACTCGGCGCAAGCAAGCCGCTGGATTAGCGCAGCCAAGCTGCTGGATTAGCCCGGCTTGACCCGCATCAACACCTGGCCGAATTCCACCGGGGTGCCGTTTTCCACGAGGATTTCCACCACCTCGCCGCCCACTTCCGCCTCGAGCTCATTCATGAGCTTCATGGCTTCCAGGATGCAGATGGTTTGGCCCACGGTGATGCGGTTGCCCAGCTCCACGAAGGGGGCTTCGCCCGGCGCCGATGCCCGGTAGAAGGTGGCCACCATCGGGGCGGTGATATCGATCAGATCACCGCGGGAGGCCGCTGCGGCTGGCGGGGGGGCCGATGGGGCAGCCACCACAGGCGCAGGGGCCGCGGCCGGGGCCACCGGCAGGGCAGCTCCAGCGGCTTGCACCACCGCCACAGGGGCAGCCCCCGGCAGATTGCGGCGCACCTCGAGGCGGAAATCGTCGCCTTCGAGCTTGAGCTCCTGGATGTCGCTCTCACCCAACAGGGCCAGAAGGTTGTTGAGCTGGTCGTGATTGAGCTGCATGGCGATCAGTTCTCCCGACCGAGGTAGCTGTCGGTGCGCGTGTCGATCTTGATCTTCTCGCCAATCGAGAGGAACAGGGGCACCATCACCTGGGCACCGGTTTCGACAATCGCCGGCTTGGTGCCACCAGTGGCGGTGTCGCCCTTCACCCCCGGACCGGCCGGGGTGATTTCCAGCACCACCGAGTTGGGCAGTTCCACTTCCAGGGGCTTGCCGTTCCAAGCCACCACACTCACTTCCATGCCTTCTTTGAGGTACTTGCGGCTATCACCGATCTGCTTGGCGGTGAGCCGGGTTTCCTCATAGGTGGCCATATCCATGAACACGTAGTCGTCGCCCTCCATGTAGGTGTGCTGGAGGGTGCTTTTCTCCAACACCGCCTGGGGCAGCATTTCGCCCGCCCGGAACGTCTTTTCCACCACGTTGCCGCTCTGCACCGCCTTGAGCTTGGTGCGCACAAAGGCGGAGCCCTTTCCAGGCTTCACGTGCAGGAATTCCACAACCCGCCAGACATTGCCATCCAGCTCAATCGAGGTACCGGTTCGAAAGTCGTTGCTGGAGATCATTCCGGCGGTTCAGATCTGGCGGATTGTACGGCTGGCTACCGGATCGGGCCCGCCAGGTGCCAGGCAAAGGCCCGTTTGGTTGTGCCAAAGTCCGGCCAGAGACACAAAAGGGCATGGCAAAACGCCAAAGCTGGTGGGTTGGCGCGCTGGTGGTGGCACTCAGCCTGCTGCTGGCGGTACCCACGGCCTGGGCCTCCTTGCCCCAGGGCAATGCGGTGACCGATCCAACGGCCCTGTTGCGCAATGCCCTACCGATCGATGCCCCGGCGCTGCAGGATTTGCAACACCGGCTCGAAGCCACCAGCGACGATCTAAGGGCGAAGCGCTGGCCCGCCCTGGCCAATGGGGTGCGGCGCACCCAAGCCCTGCTCGGCAGCCAGCAGGCCGCGATCCTGGCCGGCTTCAGCGCCAAGGACCAGGGCCAAGCCGAGCAGCTGCTCAGCCAGCTCACGGATCAGTTGCAAACCCTGGCCGCCGCCACCGAAAGCCAGGACCGGGACGCCTTCCTGACGGCGCGCCGCGATGCCCTCAGCAGCATTGGCGAGGCCGAAGACCTGCTGGTGGGGCCCTTTCCCTTTGAAATCCCAAGCGAGTACGCCGCCTTACCGCGCCTGCTGGGGCGCGCCACCGTGCAACTGACCACCACCAAAGGGGATCTCACCACCGTGGTGGATGGCTACAACGCCCCACTCACGGCCGGTGCATTTGTCGACCTGGTGCAACGCGGGTTTTACAACGGTCTGCCCTTCATCCGGGCTGAAGACTTCTACGTGCTGCAGACCGGCGATCCCGAAGGGCCCCAAGAGGGTTTCGTGGACCCCAAAACCAAGCAGATCCGCCAGGTCCCCCTGGAAATCAAGGTGCCCGGCTACGCCGAACCCTTCTACAACCAAACCTTTGAAGACCTGGGCCTGTTCAAAGCCGCCCCGGAACTGCCCTTCTCCACCAAGGGCACCCTGGGCTGGGCCCACTCCGATGAAATCCTCGATGACGGGTCATCGCAGTTTTTCCTGTTCCTGTTTGAACCCGAACTCACCCCGGCGGGCCTCAACCTGATTGATGGCCGCTACGCCGCCTTTGGCTACGTGGTGGATGGCTTTGATGTGCTCGAGGAACTCACGGCTGATGACGGCATCCTCAAAGCCACGGTGATCGAAGGGGCCGACAACCTCCAGCCCCACGCCTAAAGCACTAAAAAGCCGCCCCCGAGGGGGCGGCTGAGAAGGCGGCTCAAAGAGGGCCGCCCATGATTCCGGGGAACAATCAGGCCCAGTTCTTGGCCACGATCTCGGCCAGGTCGACGACGCGTTGGCTGTAGCCCCACTCGTTGTCGTACCAGGCAATCACTTTGACCATGTTGTCGCCCATCACCAGGGTGAGGTCGGAGTCAACGATGGTGGATTCGTTGGTGCCGGCGTGGTCGCTGGAGACCAGGGGCAGATCGGAGTACTTGATGATGCCCTTCATGGCGCCTTCAGAGGCGGCCTTGAGCACGGCATTCACTTCGTCCCGGGTGGTGCCGCGGGACACTTCCAGCACCATGTCCACCACCGACACGTTGGGGGTGGGCACGCGCATGGCGATGCCGTTGAGCTTGCCCTTCACGGCGGGGTACACCAGGGCAACCGCCTGGGCAGCACCGGTGGAGGTGGGCACGATGTTCACAGCAGCGGCGCGGGCGCGGCGCAGGTCGCGGTGGCTGGCATCAAGGATGCGCTGGTCACCGGTGTAGCTGTGGGTGGTGGTCATCGTGCCTTTGACGATGCCGAAGGTCTGATCGAGCACCTTCACGATCGGCGCCATGCAGTTGGTGGTGCAGCTGGCGTTGCTGAGGATGTTGAAGTCGGTGTGGCGGTATTCATCGGCGTTCACACCCACCACGAAGGTGCCCACACCGGCGCCCTTGCCAGGGGCGGTGAGGATCACTTTCTTGGCACCGGCTTCGAGGTGCTTGCTGGCGCCCACGTCATCGTTGAACACGCCGGTGGACTCGATCACCAGATCAACGCCCCACTCCTTCCAGGGCAGGTTGAGGGGGTTGCGGTCGGAGAAGCACTTGATCTCCTTGCCGTTGACGATGATTGTGCTGTCGGTGTAGCTGACCTCGGCATCCCGGATCCGGCCCAGCATCGAGTCGTACTGGAGCAGGTGGGAGTTGGTTTTCGGATCGGAGGTGTCGTTCAGACCCACCACTTCAATGCCGGTGTTGGCACCACGGCTCAACCAGCAGCGCATGAAGTTGCGACCAATCCGACCGAATCCATTGATCGCAACGCGCAAAGTCATGGCAGGAAACAGCGAAAACCGCTAGCAAAGGAGGATTTGGCTGCAGATCATACAGAAACAGATTGGTCGAGCCCTCTTGCGGCGCGGGCGTTCAGGCCGGACCATGCCGGAACGCGCAGCATCTCTTCAAAGAGAGCTGAGCCATGCCGGCCTAATTTCGGTTCGGCTGAATCCCTGGCTTGGAGTTGCCCTTGGCCCCGCTGCTTGATCGCCACCAGCCGATCCACTTCATCGGGGTTGGTGGCATCGGCATGTCCGCCCTGGCAGCGATCCTGGCCGAGCGGGGCTTTGTGGTGAGCGGCTCCGACAGCCGAGACAACAGCGTGCTCGACAACCTGCGCCGCAGTGGCGTGCGGGTGTTCCGGCAGCAGAGCACGGCCACCGTGGCCGCGATCCGCAGTGGCACCTCCCGGGCCCCCCTGGTGGTGATCAGCTCCGCGGTGCCCAAAACCAATCCCGAACTGCTCGAAGCCCAGCGGGTGGGGCTGAAGATCTGTCACCGCTCCGATGTGTTGGCGGCCCTAATTCGGGCCCAACCCTCCGTAGCCGTGGCTGGCAGCCATGGCAAAACCACCACCAGCAGCTTGATCGCCACCCTGCTGGAAGCCACCAACCACGACCCCACCGCCGTGATCGGCGGCATCGTGCCCGCCTTTGGCAGCAATGGCCGCCAGGGCAACGGCCGCCTGCTGGTGGCGGAAGCGGATGAATCGGATGGCTCCCTGGTGAAATTCCAGTCGCACCTGGCGGTGCTCACCAATGTGGAGCTCGACCACACCGACCACTACCCCAATCTGGAGGCGCTGATCGCCACCCTCAAGCGGTTTGCCAACCGCTCGAAAACCCTGCTAGCCAACCGCGACTGCCCGATCCTGCGGGAACACTTCAAGGCCAGCTGCTGGTGGTCCACCCAAAGCCCCCAGGGGGTGGACTTTGCCGCCATCGCCGTGCAGGAACGGGGGGATGGCACCCGGGCCGACTTCTACGAAAAGGGCCAGAAGGTGGGGTCGTTTGAGCTGCCCCTGCCCGGCCGCCACAACCTGAGCAATGCCACGGCC
>CAYFKI010000123.1:0-4563 GCA_964343525.1 uncultured Cyanobium sp. | reverse complement strand
TCACCGCCATGCGCGATTCGATCTCCAACACCGCCGAATACGGCGACTACGTGAGTGGCCCCCGCCTGATCACCGCCGACACCAAGGCGGAGATGAAGCGGATCCTGGCCGACATCCAGGACGGCACCTTCGCCCGCAACTTCGTGGCCGAATGCGACGCCGGCAAGCCCGAGATGGCCAAGATCCGCGAGCGTGACAGCCAGCATCCGATCGAGCAGGTGGGCAAAGGTCTGCGCGCGATGTTCAGCTGGCTGAAAGCGGCCTGATCGGTTCTTGAGCCCGCTAGAGCCTGCGGGCCTCTCTGGGGTGGGGGCCTGGCTGGGCGCCCACCCCTTGTTGTTGGTGCTGCTGGCCTGCGGGCTGGATCGCTGGATCGGCGATCCGGCGAGCTGCCTCCATCCGGTGCAGGTGATGGGCTGGGCCATTGCCCAGCTCAGACGCCTGGCCGAAACCTGGGCGGGCGATTCCCCCATGCGGTTGCGCCTTGCCGGGGGAGTGATCACGACCCTGGTGGTGGGCAGCAGTGGCGCCGCTGGCTGGGCCCTGGAGCAGGCCGCCACCACCAGCCACGGCGCTGGGCAGTGCCTGGCCTTGGGCCTGCTGGTGATCGCCCTGGCCAGTTCCCTAGCGGGCAGGAGCCTGGAGCAAGGCGTGCGGGCCGTGCTGGGCCAACTCCCCGATCTGCCCGCGGCCCGGCGGCAGTTGGCCTGGATTGTGGGCCGCGACACCGCCAATCTGGATGGTCCAGCGATGCTGAGGGCCCTGGCGGAAACCGCCAGTGAAAACGGCGTGGATGGCCTGTTTGCGCCGTTGTTTTGGATGCTGCTGGGCTGCCTGCTCTGGAGCCTCCATCCCGGTGGCGTCGGCCCCCTGAGCCTGGCCTGGGGATTCAAGGCCGCCAGCACCCTGGATTCGATGCTGGGCTACCGCCGGGGCCGCCTGCAATGGCTCGGCACGGCCGGGGCCCGCCTTGACGACCTGTTGGTGTGGCTGCCCTGCCGGCTGGTGGCCTTGAGCCTGCCCCTGGCGGCGGGCCAGGGGCCCGCACGGTGCTGGCAGGTGTGGCGCCAAGCGCGCCAGCAAGGGGCCGCCGATCCATCCCCCAATGCGGGCGTGTCGCAGGCGGCCTACGCCCTCACCGCCCGGGTGCAGCTGGGGGGATGCAACAGCTATGGCGGGCAAACAACAACCAAGCCCCTGCTGGGAGCGGGATACCCAGCCCCCAACGGGGCCGCTGTGGAGCGGATCCTGCAGCTGAACCGCCGGCTCGAGCTGATCTGGCTGGCAGGGGCTTCGCTCACGGCCGCTTGCCATGCGGCAAACCCAGAGGCGTGGGCCAGTTTTGTTCCGTTCATCACAAAAACTCTCAGCTGATTGCCAAGCCGCCGAAGCCTCCCGAAGCTGCCCGCAGGCTGAACGTCCCATGGCCATTCGCGACCTCCTCGAAGAAGCCCTGCAGGAGCCAGATATCGGCACCACGTCCTGCTTTCGCTGGCATGCCACGCCTGTGGGGATCGCGGCCCTCTGGAATTCAGGCGACGCCCCCACGGCCCCGCCCTTCGAGGCGGCCCTCAAGGAGGGGCTGCAGGTGGGTTTGGATCTCAGCCGGGAGGAGCGGGAGTTTCACCAACTCAAGACGGGCCTGGTGCTGCTGTTCCATTCGTAGCCAGACCTGAAGCGCCAAACACCAGGGCCCAGCTGTGCAGGGTCCAGCGCACGCAGCCCTGAACGATCAGAGGATCCGATTCCACCAGGGCTTGGGCTTCGTCAAAGCTGTCTGCCCAAAACAGCAACATGCCGCCGGCCCCGGCCCCGTTGTGCCCCTTGCGATCGGCCCAGTAACCACTGCTGGGGCGGTGCCCCTTGGCTTGAAGCTCGCGCAACCAGGCCAGATGGGCTGGGATCACCGCATCAAAGCGCTCCTTGGTCACGATTCCCTCCTCCAACTTCACGAACCAGGCCATGGCATCGCCGCCCCGCACGGCTTCCAACCTGACAGCCAGACCAGCAGGCAGGGTCTCAAGCCCTGGAAACACTGGAGGAAGGGGCTACAGTCGTTAACAACAAAGCTTTGACAATGGGCAAGTTTCAATCAACGATTTCAACAATCGCAGCCCTTGGAACCATTGCCGTCACCGTCATTGCGATCTATCGAACTATCGACAATCAAAAGCAATACAACACCCGTCAACAAGAACAGATCAACCAACTGCAACAGCAACTCAAGCAACGGCAAAACCCAACCAACCCCGAGGGCCAAGGGCTGCTGACCCCGAACAATCAGCAGCCCGCTGCCTCCACCAGCCAGAGCACGACACCGACCTATCCGCCCCTCTCGGCTCCGCCCCAGCCATCCACATCCGGAAACCCCTGAGCGCCGCCAAGCCCGCAGATTGGGCAGGCCTGCTCAATGAAAATTCACCTCGATTCTTGAGGATTGCGTGTCGCCATCGCTACCAAGAAGGCAGCGAAGTGCATGCATCGCTACCAAAAGAACGGCTCACCCGCAAAGGGTGTCAACCGCTACTTGACTCAGGAATTGGCGATTGATCACGGTGAGATTGATCACTCTGAGAAGCGTCCCTCCAACGAGGGCATCCCACCGGAGCTTCCCGATCTCCCGCGTTCGCCATGAACTCAAGTTTTGCCACCAACGACATCCTCACCCTGAGCTATCCAGGCTCTAGCCAACAGGGCACCTGGCATGTTTTGCGCTGCGGGTCCCGCTGCTTTGAAGCCACCCGCGACCTCTGCGATTCCCAAAGCACCCCGGGCTATGTGGATCGTCGCGTGATTACCTCCGCAGACGACCTGATCTGCTTTGTCAAAAACTTGTTGTTCTATGGGTGGTCGATTGTGTTTATGCCAGAACAAGAGAAAACCTTCTGGACGCAATGCCTGCCCAAATCTTGATATCCAGGTGATCCGCTGATGGGAACCAAGAAAAAGAAGCGGCAGGTCCAACCCCTGCGGCCAAGCAAGGTGAAAAAAGCGCTGCGCAACGGGATGCTCTTGCTGGAGAAACACCTGCAACAGGTGCCCCAAGGCGACTACACACCGGTGGTGATCCTGCAGCCGTGCGCTGGAATCCAGCCCTGCCGGGTTCTCTACGACAACGGCGCCTGATGGCCCGACTGGTCAGGAGATCAACCCGCCGGGGCTGGTTTCAACCCGCCGGGGCAGGGGCAACCTTCAGGGCATCCCGGCTCGTCCAGTGGGGGCACTGGCGGGTCAGGGCTGAATCCTGGGGCACCACGGCGCCCCATACCCGGCAGAAGCCGCAGGACTGCTGGGATCCGGAGTAGTTGGCGCAGTTGGAGCACTTGCTCGACCAAGACCCGAACACAGGCGGTTTCTTCAGAATTTCTTCCAGTTTGGGGCTCGGGTCTGCCGCTGGAGGGTTGAGCTCAATCACTCTTCATCGAGGAGCCAACGGCCGAAGCCCACAGACAATGGCTGGGCGCCAAGGTGGAAGCAACCTCCGCCTGGCTCCCTATGCGATCCCCCCTTCTGGCCGCTGCAGCCCTGGCTGGCCTGATCGCTCCAATGGCCCAGGCGCAAATGGCGCAGGCACAGATGGCCCAGATGCCCATGGAGCACCATCACCACCCGATGGTGGCGGCGCCCAGCGGCCACAGCCACGATCTGGGGCCAGCCGGCAGCACCTACGACCTGCGCTGGATCGACGCGATGGTGCAGCACCACACCGGTGCCCTGCGCATGAGCGAATTCGTCTTCGACATTGGCGTTCCCGGCGTGGGGGCCCTCGCCAAGACGATCTGGAACGATCAGGCCCAGGAGATCAAGGCCATGGGCCTGTGGCGCAAGGCCTGGTACCCCGATGCGCCGCCGTACCCGGTGGTTCTGCAAGCGGGGGGCGATCCCAATGCCATGGCCGATCTCACCCGGATGGGCAGCGCGCAGATCGAGGCCATGCAGATGCTGGAGACAAGGCCCACACGCAGCAACCGGGTGACCTGGTTTCTCGAGGGGATGCTCCAGCACCACGGCGCTGCGCTGGCCATGGCGCACGACGCCCTCAAGAACTCGAGCAACCCCACACTGTTGCGCCTCGCGCGCGCGATCATCGTGGCCCAGCGCACAGAGATCCTTCAGATCCGCTGGATGCTCCAGCACGATGGCCTCAACAAACCGGGCTACTACGCCTACGACAAGCTCTTCGCGCTGAACTGAGGAAGCCAGCTGGAGCGCCCAAAGCCTGGCTCACAAGCCGAACACGCGCTGCAGGTGGGCGATGGGGTTGGTCTGATCGTCGCCGCGCACCGTCCAGAACTCCGTGCTGCCACTGGTCAGCAAGGCACGGAAATCGTCGGCATCAATGAAGATGCCGGCTTCCACCGCCAGGTCCACCATCTCCTGGGGCGTGGTGGCGGCGTAGAACGCCTGCTCCACAGCCGGATCACTGTCCACCCTGTAACAAAGGTGGTCCAAGGCATCCAGCAGGGGTTGCGACGCGCTGTCCACACCGCGAGTCCAGGTGGATCGCAACGCTACTGGGCTTCTTTCCTCGTTAGGTCAAACCCCTGAAAAGCGGAGAGGGTG
>CAYFKI010000122.1:0-4572 GCA_964343525.1 uncultured Cyanobium sp. | reverse complement strand
GCGCAAGGACGTGGACGTGCTGACGCTCAGCGCCACGCCGATTCCGCGCACCCTGTACATGAGCCTCTCAGGCGTGCGGGAAATGAGCCTGATCACCACCCCGCCGCCGCTGCGCAGGCCGATCAAAACCCACCTATCGGCCCTGGATGAGGAAGCCGTACGCAGTGCCCTGCGCCAGGAACTCGACCGGGGCGGCCAGGTGTTTTATGTGGTGCCGCGGGTGGAGGGCATCGAAGACGTCGCCGCCCAACTGCGCACCATGATCCCCGGCCTGAAATTGCTGGTGGCCCACGGCCAAATGGCCGAAGGCGAACTGGAGAGCGCCATGGTGGCCTTCAACGCCGGCGAAGCCGACGTGATGCTCTGCACCACGATTGTGGAAAGCGGGCTGGATATCCCCAGGGTCAACACGATCCTGATTGAAGATGCCCACAAATTCGGCCTGGCCCAGCTCTACCAATTGCGGGGGCGGGTGGGCCGCAGTGGCATCCAGGCCCATGCCTGGTTGTTCTATCCGGGCGATGCCTCCCTCTCGGAGGCAGCCCGCCAGCGACTGCTCACGATCCAGGAGTTTGCCCAGCTCGGCAGTGGCTACCAGCTGGCCATGCGCGACATGGAAATCCGCGGCGTGGGCAACCTGCTCGGCGTGGAGCAGAGCGGCCAGATGGAGGCGATTGGCTTCGACCTCTACATGGAGATGCTGCAGGAATCCCTGGCGGATCTGCAGGGCCAAGACATCCCCCCGGTGGAAGACACCCAGATCGATCTACCGGTGACAGCGTTCATCCCCGGCGATTGGATCACCGAAAACGACGAGAAGATCACCGCCTATCGGGCCGCCGCCGATTGCACCAGCCACGAAGCCCTGGTGGAACTGGCCGCTGGCTGGGTGGATCGCTATGGGGCGATTCCAGCGCCCGTGCAATCGCTCCTGTTGCTGATGCAATTCAAGTTGGTGGCCAAGCGCTGCGGCTTCTCCCGCATCAAGCCCGAAAAACCCAACATTGCGCTGGAAACGGCCATGGAGGAACCGGCGTTCCGGCTGTTGCGCCAGGGGCTGCCAACCCACCTGCACGGCCGGTTGGTGTACCAGGCCGGCTCCGGCAGCACCGCCAAGGTGCTGGCCCGCGGCCTAGGGGTATTGCCCGTCGACAAACAGCTCGAGCAATTGATGGAGTGGCTGACGCTGATGGCGGAACAAATCCCCGACGCCGACGGCCTCACCAAGGCCCAGCGGGCCGAGCAACAGGCCAGCCAAAACGAGGCCGTCCTGGCGGTCTAGGCGAGCAGACATCGCAAAAGTCCGTTACAATTGTGAGAACTTCTGTAACGGACGTCATGGGCGAGGTGCTCGAGCTGGGCAGTGGCATCGAAGCCGGCTTTGGCTTTGTGTCGGCACTGGTGAGCGTGGCCGCCCTTGGCCTGTATGCCCTGATGCAGGGCGGCAGCGAAAACGATGACGACGACTCCAGCCCCGGCGGTGGCTTGATGCAGCCCGTGGCCTGAGCGGGCCCCACCGCCACTTGCGTTCAGTTTGGGTTATTGCCCTCCAACGCCTGCTGCCGGTAAGCCGCTGGCACCAGCACAAGAAACACGGCCCACCAGGCCACAACGCCTAATCCAACCGGCAGGCTGATCCACCAGCGGTGCAGCACCACCCAACTGCCGGCGACCACCACCAACCCGGTCAGCACAATCGTCCACGGCTGGCACCACCAGGGTTTGCTGGCCCAAATGGATACCGGTTCGCCAGTCACCCCCTCTCCTGCGGTTCGCCCCATTGTCCCTGGACCCCCACCTGCGTCGCACCACCTTGCTGCGCCACAACAGCGGCGTCTGGCAGGGAACCTTCATCCGCCTCGATGGCAACGGCCAGGAAGTGGAACGCTTTGCCAGCCATCTGGAGGTGGCTGATCGCGAGGGAACGATCCATGCCGACCTCACCAACCGCAGCACCAACGCCGTGCGCTCGATGCAGTTTGTTGAGCCGCCTGCCGAAATGCAGATCAGCCCCGAGGGCCATTGGAGCCTGGGTCCCGACCGCATCGGTCCCTGGCCGTGGGTGTGCGAGCTGTGCCTGGTGTGGGGGGATCAACGCCGCCGGATCGTGGTGCGCCACCACACCACCGGGCTGGAATCGCTGGTGCTGGTCTGCGAGGGCAGGCCGGGCGTAGAGCCCCTGCCACCAGCCCCGCCCCTGCAGCTCATTGCCAGTAGCGAGGGCAACCAGCAGCAGCGCTGGCAACTGGAGGATCAACCCGCCGTCTGGGCGATCACCATGGCCAACCGCCCGTCAGGCCAGCCGGAGGCGGTAAGCCTGCACTGGCAACCCGAACCCGGCATCACCCTGGCGCTCCAACGGCGCTACAGCGAACACGGCCTGCTGCTGTCCCTACTTGGCTAGGGCCGCCGGCACGTTGGCGCTGGCGGGGTTGTAGCTGTGGGTCGCTGAAGGATCGGCCTTGGCCTGCTGGCCGAGACCATTGAGCTTTTTCACCAGGGTGTTTTCAGCCACCCGGTACTGGGGATCCTTGCGGGTGCCCAGATCCTCGAGCTTGAGCCGCTGGGCCTCGAGGTCGGTCAACTTCACCGACACATCGGGATCGATGCCGTGCTTGTGGATGTCGCGGCCGCTGGGGGTGAGGTATTTGGCGATGGTCACGGTCATGCCGGAGCCATCGGAGAGCCCCCGCACCGACTGCACCAAGCCCTTACCAAAAGTCTTCTGACCCACCAGCACGGCCCGGTGGTTGTCCTGGAGGGCACCGGAGAGGATCTCGCTGGCGGAGGCCGACCCCTCATTCACCAGGATCACCAGGGGCTTATCCGTAATGGCACGGCCTGTGGCCCGCTTGATGTCTTGGATGCCATCGCGGGTTTTGGTGGACACAATCGTGCCCTCATTGAGCCACTCGCGGGCGATCTCCACGCTGGCCACCAGCAAACCACCGGGGTTGCTGCGCAAATCGAGCACATAGCCCTGGGCTCCCTTGCTCTCCAGATCCTGCAGGGCCAGGCGCATGTCCTTGGCGGCCGTTGCCGTGAACTGCTTCAGGCGGATGTAGCCCACCTTGCGGCCATCGGGGCTGGTGTTGAGTTGGTGCTCCACCGCGTGCAGCTCAATCCGTTGACGGGTGAGCGGCACCTCCAGGGTCTGGCCCTTGCGCCTGAGGGTGAGGGTCACGGTGGTGCCGGCCTGGCCGCGGATCAACTTGACCGCGTCCTCGGTGCTCATGCCCTTGGTGCTCTTGCCATCAATGGCCGCGATCACGTCTTGGGGTTGCACGCCCGCCTTGGAGGCCGGTGATCCCTCGATCGGGGCAATCACCACCAGGTTTTTGGTGTCCTTATCGAGGCTCAGCTGGATCCCCACCCCGGAGAGCTCCCCGGAGGTGTCGATCTGCATTTCCTTGAATTCCCGCGGATCCAGGAAGCGGGTGTAGGGATCATCGAGGGCCGCCAACATGCCGCGGATGGCCTCATAGGCCTCCTTGGGGCTGCCGTAGCTCTTCGCCAGCACCTCCCGGCGCAGGCTGCGCCATTTTTCTGGCGTGTATTTGCCATTGATATCGAGGTAGTCGCGGAAGACGATCTGCCACGCCTGATCCATCACCTCCTTGGGGCTGTCGCTGATCAGCGACGCACCACTGGGGGCCAGCAGAGGGGGCACCGCGATCGCCGCCACAGACCCTGCGGCTCCAAGTCCCAGCAGCACCAGCAACCTGGTCTGTCCCCTGCCCATGCGGCGAGCCCCCAAAGCCCATCTGTGTTGTTCAAGCTAGCGGCAGAGGAGGCGTTCGCAGCAAGGGGACTGGCTATTCGGGATCCACCCAGCGGCCGTCTTCCTTGATCAGGGCGATCAGGGCGTCCACACCCTCAGCCTCCGGCACCCGGCGGATTTCATCGCGCCCGCGGTAAAGGGAGATGGTGCCAGGGGTTTTGCCCACGTAGCCGTAGTCGGCATCGGCCATCTCCCCCGGACCATTAACGATGCACCCCATCACGGCGATGTCGAGGCCGGTGAGGTGGGCGGTGGCTTCCCGCACCTTGTGCAGCACCTCTTCCAGGTTGAACAGGGTGCGGCCGCAGCTGGGGCAACTCACGTATTCGACCATCGTCTTGCGCAGCCCCAGGGCCTGCAGGATCGAATAGCAAACCGGGATTTCCTTTTCCGGTGCCTCGGTGAGCGAGACCCGCAGGGTGTCGCCCAAACCATCGCTGAGCAGGGTGGCAATCCCGGCGGTGCTTTTGATCCGGCCGTAATCGCCATCGCCGGCTTCGGTCACGCCCAGGTGCAGGGGGTAGTGGAAGCCCTCGGCATCCATGCGATGGGCCATCAGCCGGTAGGCGGCGAGCATCACCGGCGCCCGCGAGGCCTTCATCGAAATCACGATGTTGTGGAAATCGAGGCGATCACAGATGCGGATGAACTCCAGGGCGCTCTCCACCATCCCGGCGGGGGTATCGCCATAGGCAAACAGCATCCGCTCGGCCAAGGAGCCGTGGTTCACCCCGATGCGCAGGGCCTTGTCCTGCTCCTTCAGCAGGCTCACCAGCGGTTCAAAGGTTTGG
>CAYFKI010000121.1:0-4601 GCA_964343525.1 uncultured Cyanobium sp. | reverse complement strand
CCGATGCCAAGGTGATCTGCAACGGAGAGGTGGTGATGACCACCGGCTCCACCTCTCCGGAAATCCACGTCGACGTGTGGAGCGGCAACCACCCCTTCTACACCGGTACCCAAAAAATCCTCGACACCGAGGGCCGGGTGGATCGTTTCATGCGCAAATACGGCATGGGTGGTGCCGACTCCGCTTCCGGAGCCAAGAAAGCGGCCCCCAGCGAGAGCGCCAAAGCTGAAGCTGCTGCCGAAGCCACGGCCTGATATGGCTTCCGGGGCATTGGTCTGCCCCGCCCTCACCCCTGGCCGGATGTCTGCGGGCATCCGGCTTTTTGCTGTCTACCGGCGGTGTAACGCCAACCCTGCTGGCACCCTCCCCCTCCCTGGTTGATGGACCTCGCCCTGCTGCACGAGCGCCTGGAAACGGCCCGGCGCACCTTTGAAACTCTGGAGCGCCAGCTGGCCGACCCCGCCGTGGCAGCGAACCCCAGCCAGCTGCAGGCCATCGCCCGCGAGCGCTCCCGGCTCGAACCCCTGGTGCTGGATCACCAACAGCTGCAAAAACTGGAGCAGGAGGAACGGGACGCCCGCAGCATGCTCAAGGAGCACCGGGGCGATCCGGCCATGGAGGAGCTGGCCAACGACGAGCTGGAGCACCTGGCCGGGGCCATCGCCGAGCTGCACCAGAAGCTCACCCTCGCCCTGCTGCCCCGCGATCCCCGCGACGAACGCAGCGTGATGCTGGAAATCCGGGCGGGGGCTGGTGGCGATGAAGCCGCCATTTGGGCTGGGGATCTGGCCCGGATGTACGAGCGCTATGCCCAATCCGTGGGCTGGAAGGTCGAACCGGTGAGCGCCTCGGAAGCCGAGCTCGGGGGCTACAAGGAATTGATCCTGGCGATCAAGGGCGATGGGGTGTTCAGCCAATTGAAATTTGAGGCCGGGGTGCACCGGGTCCAACGGGTGCCCGCCACCGAATCCCAGGGTCGGGTGCACACCTCGACCGCCACCGTGGCCGTGATGCCCGAAGCCGATCCGGTGGAGGTGCAAATCGATCCCACCGAGATCGAAATGAGCACGGCCCGATCCGGTGGTGCCGGCGGCCAAAACGTGAACAAGGTGGAAACCGCCGTCGACCTGATCCACAAACCCACCGGCATTCGGGTGTTCTGCACCCAAGAACGCTCCCAGCTCCAAAACCGCGAGCGGGCGCTGGAAATCCTGCGGGCCAAGCTTTACGAGCGCAAACTGGCCGAGGCCAATGCCCAGGAACGCTCAGCCCGCCTAGCCCAGGTGGGCAGCGGCGATCGCAGCGAAAAAATCCGCACCTACAACTACAAAGACAACCGCACCACCGACCACCGGCTCGGCCGCAACTTTTCGCTGGAGCCGGTGCTGAATGGCCAGCTGCAGGAGGTGATTGGCGCCTGCATTGCCGCCGACCAGAGCCGCCAGCTGGAGGAACTCGCCAAGGAGATCGCCAGCTAGGCCCCGATCACATATTTGGCCCATTCCAAATGGCGACCGGCATCGATCTGGCGGGAGGCCTCAAAGGTGAGGCTGCTGAGGGGGCGATGGGGCTGACGGGCCAGGGGCATGCCCGCCTCCCGCGGCGTGCGGTTGCCCTTGCGCACATTGCAGGGAAGACAGGCCGTGGTCACGTTCTCCCAGACATCGCCACCGCCCCGGCTGCGGGGAATCACATGGTCGATCGAGAGACGCTCGCCACTGAAGCCGCAGTATTGGCAGCGGTGCCCATCGCGCTGAAACAGATTGCGGCGCGTCAGCGGCATCTGCTTGTAGGGCACGCGCACAAACTGGCGCAGGCGAATCACGGTGGGCAGGAGATAATCCTCCCGAATCACATGATCAGGGTCGTGCTCGAGACCGACGGCCTTTCCTTTGAGCAGCATCACCATGGCGCGACGCCAGGTGGTGATGTTCAAAGGCTCGTAGGACGCATTCAGAACGAGAACGTGGCCCATGCCAGCACCCGTGATGTGCGGCATGGTAGTGACATGTTTGGCTCTTGTCGGTGACGCAGGCCACCAATCCACCCTGGAGCCCCAGCGGCCTTCCCCTTGATGGGGGTCTGGAGCGGCAGCGGGCCTGGGTGGAGGTGGATACCCACCGCGTCACTGCGAACGCCCGCAGCATCCAACGCTGCCTGGATCCGCAAACAGCCCTGATGGCCGTGGTCAAAGCCGACGGCTACGGCCACGGGGCCGTTCCCATCGCCAAGGCGGCCCTCGCCGGAGGGGCCCAGTGCTTTGGCGTGGCCACCCTGGCCGAAGGCATGGAGTTGCGTCAGGCGGGCATGGCCGCTCCCGTGCTGGTGCTGGGCAACCTCACCACAGCCGAAGAGCTGCGCACCTGTTTGCGCTGGGATCTGATGCCCACGATCAGCGGCATGCGGGAAGCCCTGCTGTGCCAAAACCTGGCCAGTTCCAGTGGCAAGCCCATGGCCCTCCAACTCAAACTGGATACGGGCATGGCCCGCCTGGGCGCCGATTGGCAGGACGGTCCTCGGCTGGTGGCCGCCATTGGGGAACTGGATGCGGTGCAGCTGAGCGGGGTTTACTCCCATCTGGCCTGTGCCGATGCCTCCCCAGCTGCCGACGATGGCCTCACCCAGCAGCAACAGCAGCGCTTTGAAACGGTGCTCCAGGCCCTGGGGGAGCAGAACCTCTCGGGTGGATGTCGCCACCTGGCCAATTCCGCGGGGGCCCTGCGCAGCAGCCAGCTCCACTACGACATGGTGCGGGTGGGCCTTGCGCTCTACGGCCATCCCCCGGCGGCGCACCTAGCCGGCGTCGCCAACCTGCAACCGGCGATGCGGCTGTTAGCCCGGGTGAGCCTGATCCGCGAGGTGCCGGCCGGGGTCGGTGTGAGCTACGGCCACCGTTTCCGTACGAGCCGGCCCAGCAGGCTGGCCGTTGTGGGCATCGGCTACGCCGATGGGGTGCCGCGCCAGCTCTCCAACCAGATGGAGGTGCTGTTCCAGGGGCAGCGTCTCCAGCAGGTGGGCGCGATCACGATGGACCAGCTTGTGCTCGATGCCACCGACTGCCCCACCCTGGAGGTGGGTTCGGTGGTCACCCTGCTGGGGGAAGACGGCGACACCCAAATCCTCCCCAGCGATTGGAGTGAGCGCTGCCAGACCATTCCCTGGGAGATCCTCTGCGGGTTCAAACACCGGCTGCCCCGGTTGGTGGACCCGAGCTGAGCTTCACCCGCTGAGCCCACCATCTCAGCCCCAGGTGCACTGATAAGCTCATCGGGCCGCTGGAGAGGTGGCTGAGTGGTTGAAAGCGGCTCCCTGCTAAGGAGTTACAGGAGGCAACTTCTGTCGAGGGTTCGAATCCCTCCCTCTCCGTTTTAAGCAACGCCTCGGGCTTTTCCCCGGGCGTCCACGGTGCCCATCTCAGGCCCTGCAGGCCTTTGCAAGGTGGGCTGCCAATTCAGGCAACAGCGCCGTATCGCCGGCGCAGTGCGCCCCCTCGCTGAACACCACCAGTAGAAACGGGACGTGGTGGGGGGCTTCCACGTAGGCCAGATCGTGGCGGGCCTGGCTCATCCAGCCGGCCTTGCTCCAGAGGCGACTGCCCTCCGGCAGGCCTTCCCCCAGAAAGCCATCCACCTGGTTCTCAGGATCCGCCGCCCGCTCAGCCGGATCCAAACTGCGCGCCAGCAGATCACGCATGCGGGCGCAGGCCGGCGGGGATCCCATGGCCGAGGCCATCACCGCATGCAAGAGGCGGGCACAGGCATCGGTGCTGAGGCTGTTGCGGTTCTCCTGGAGGGGGCCATAAAACTGCCGCTCCCGCCCAAAGGGGCCATCACCCCAGGTTTTCTGGCACACGTTGCAGCCCGCCAGCTCCGGCCAGCCCAAGCTGGCCAGCCAACCATTCACCAGTTGGCGCTGGGCCGTCCAATCCGCCCACGCCGGCCCCTCCAATGGGGGGCCGCTGGTGGTGCCACTCAGCCAGTCCACCACCAGGCTGGTGGCGTCATTGCTGGAGTCTTGAATCATCGCGGCCAGGGCCCGATGCCATTCGGGGCCGGGCTCCAGCAGGTCGGCCTGCAACCACGCTTCAGCGGCCGCCAGATAAAAGGCCTTCACCACACTGGCTGGGTAGCGCTGCAGATCGCCGCCCCAGCTGGCACCCGCCACCGACTGGGCCCAGAGGACGGCCGGATCCCAATCCTTAGCCCTGGCAATCAAGGAGGTGTCGTAGCGCAGCCAGGTGATCGACACCTGCTGGGCCAATCCCGGACGGCCCTGGAGCTCGAGGGCGTGCACCAGATCCCGGAGGGTCTGGCCCATGGCCGGATCGGGGCTGTAGAACGCCATCACTGCCGGCGAGGGTTGTGGCGAGATTAGGCACCGTGAACCCTGATGCTCTGCCGCCCGGCACGCCGGTGGCTCCGGAATGGCTGGTGGCTGGCAGCCTCTGGCGCCTCGAGGCCCCCCTCGATCTGTTCAGCCGGCCAGGGGGGGATGGGCTCGCCACCCAGGCCTGCGCCGGCCGCCATCTGGAAATTCTGGAAGGGCTGGCCCGGGGATGGCTGCGGGTGCGCTTGCTGGAGGATGGCTATCCCGGCTGGATC